>NZ_CAWNTB010000191.1:0-17145 GCF_963877065.1 Vibrio sp. V01_P9A10T6 | reverse complement strand
AAGCAGGGTTGCACCGTTTTAGTGAAGCGATGCAGCGTGAGCTTGAGGGGACGGGTATCAAGGTACTTTACCTAGCGCCGCGAGCGACCAATACCGAGCTGAATAATGACACGGTGAACCAGTTTAACCAAGCCGTAGGCAATCATTGTGATGAGCCAGAGGTTGTTGCCCAACATGTGCTTAGTATGCTCGAAAGCGAATCAACAACTCGCTGGATTGGCTGGCCTGAAAAAGTGTTGGTGCGATTAAATCAACTATGGCCTGCAGTGATTTCGTCGGCAATTAAAAAGCAGCAAGCGACCATTCTTGCCTTTTTGAACCGTTAAAGCGTGATAATTCAAGGAGAACAACATATGAAAACTGTGTTTAAATGGGCCAGTGCATTGGTCATCTTTGCGGTAAGCACGATACCCGCTTTTGCGATCACCCCTTTAGCTCAGGTTCAATCTGATTGGGCCAAATGCCAATACAAAATGAAGTCGAGCGATGATCAAGAGCGTTGTTTTGAACGTGTCATTATGCGTAACACATTAGAGATGAAATCAAGTAATAGTCCAGAACTCAAAGTGTGGCTTGCCATCAATAAATCCTCATTAGCGGGCGTAAAAGGTGGGTTGGGTGCGCTATCTTTAGTGAAAGAGGCGAAATTATTGTACGAAGAGGTTATCGATCAAGCGCCTAATACCTTAGATGGCTCGGCTTTCACAAGTTTAGGCACCTTATATTACAAAGTGCCCGGCTGGCCAGTGGCTTTTGGCGACGACGTTAAAGCGGAAGAGTTGCTGCAAAGAGCACTGCTGATTAACCCGACAGGAATTGATGCCAACTATTTTTACGGTGATTTTCTTGCCGAGCAGGGCAGAACCGATGAAGCAAGAAAGTACCTGTTGCAAGCACAACAAGCACCAGCAAGGCCACAAAGAGCGATTGCCGATGCTGGGCGTCAGCAAGAAATTGCCCTTTTGTTGGAGAATTTAAAATAACGTATGCGTTTATTATTAGTCGAAGATGACAAACAGCTGGGCGAGTCAATGCAGGTGGCGTTGACTCGCCAAGGTTATACGGTGGATTGGCTAGAAAAAGGTGGCGGCGTGGCGTGTGCGCTCAAAACTGAACAGTTTTCGGCGGTGATCTTGGATTTAACCTTACCGGATATGGATGGTCTTGAGGTGTTGCGTGGCATTAGAAACGCTGGTTATTCGCTGCCTGTGATGATCCTAACGGCGCGTGATGATATTAGCGATCGCGTCAAAGGGTTAGATGGAGGAGCCGATGAATACATAGGTAAACCCTTTGCGCTAGAAGAGCTATTGGCACGTTTACGGCTTATCATTCGTCGCAGCTCGGGCAGCGCCGAGGCTCTGATTTCGATTGGTGATCTGAGCCTCTCTCTTTCCAAACAGGAGATTGAATATCGTCAGCAACCCCTCAAACTGACGCGCAATGAATATAAAATTCTCGCCAGTTTGATCACTCAAGCAGGGCGAGTGATGAGCAAAGAGTTATTGCAACAAGCGCTTCATGGCTGGGACGAAGGCAGCAGTGACAACGCTATCGAAGTTCACATTCATAACTTGCGTAAAAAAATGCCAGAAAATGTCATCAAAAATATCCGTGGTGTGGGGTATATGATTGAAAAATAAAAAAATCTTTTCGATTAAACGTCGTTTAACACAGTCGGCGGTATGGTTAAGCGGTGGCTTACTGCTCATTTCTCTTTATTTCAGTTTTTCTACTGCTCAACATGAAGTTGAGGAGGTGTACGATGCGCGCTTAGGTCAATCGGCAAAATTACTGTTGATGGCGACTTCTGTCTCTATAAAAGAAGGAGACAATGCCGATCTTCATCAACAGTTTGATCAGTGGATGCAAAGCATTGAACGTCTTTCGCAAGCCAACAAGGAGATGGCAACGCAGTATGGTCACCCTTATGAGCGGTACATTCTGTTTCAGTTTTATCGAGATGGTCAGTTGATGTATAGCTCTGATAGTCAGCAACCCGCTTTTAGCAGCAATGCCAGCAATAATGGATTTGGCAACGTCACCATTGATGGCCAAACATGGCGTTATTTTCAATTGGCGCAACCTCATCCTGATCACGGTTCGGAATACATTCTGGTTGCGGAAAAACAGAGTATTCGTGATGAAATGGTCAATGAAATTGCACTGTCGACCGCATTGCCGCAATTGATCCTGATCCCCTGTGTTATCTTGGTGCTGGTGATGCTTATTGGCCGAAGTTTCAAACCACTGCAAGAACTAAAATCAGCAATCGCCATTCGCAGTGTCCATAAGTTGGATCGCATTTACGTTACAGAACAAACCACCGAACTCTCACCATTAGTAGAGACACTCAACCAACTGTTGGCTCAATTAGAATTGGCTTGGCAGCGAGAGAAACGTTTTACGCGCATGGCTGCTCATGAACTTAAAACGCCACTGACAGTATTGAGATTAAATGCCGAAAACGCCATGCTCAGCCAGAATGAGCAGCAACTGAAATATGATCTGGACATGATTCTTAAGGGTATTGAGCGTACTGACCGCCTGATCCATCAACTGCTAATGCTAGCCAAAGTAGAAAGTACTGTGGCACTTGTTCCACAGGTGGTCGATCTCTCAGTCTCTATTAAGCAGGTGATCGCAGACCTTGCACCGTTAGCGTTAAAGCACGGCCAACAATTGAGCTTTGAAGGACAGAGTTTGTCGGTTCAAGGCGACGAGCTGTTACTCGGCGTGCTGTTTAAAAACTTAATCGATAATGCGATGCGCTATTCTGGCGCACACAGCCACATTGATATTACGTTGCATGGCGATGATCAGTTTATTCAAGTGAATGTGACTGATAGCGGTCCTGACATTACCAGCGAAGCTCGAGAAAAAATATTTGATAACTTTTATCGAGCTAACAGTGAAAAAGGCGATGGGGCGGGGCTTGGCATGTCGATTTGCCGTGATATCGCCGCGCTGCATAATGCCACCGTCGAGTTGCTGCCGAGGCACAACGACAGCAACATCTTCAGGGTTTGTTTTCATCTAAGCTAACGGGTCTCTTCTGTTTTTATCCATACTCTTTAGCGGCATGGCGCAAAAATATCTTGCGCTTTCTCGTATGCATTGGTTGATACATCCATAATGCCAAGTAAAGAGTGAAAGAGATTACTTTGAGCATAGGGCTGAGTGGCTGTTTGACGTAAACAGGTTTGATTCACGCCTTTCGTACGGGCGAATTCGTCAGATAACCAGACTAAAAGCGGTACTTGAGTTTGATAATCGGGTGCTAGGCTGTACGGCATGCCATGTAAGAACAGTCCATTTTCTCCCAGCGATTCCCCATGGTCGGAGACATAAATCAATGCGGTGTTGTATTGCGCTTGCAGTGATTTTAGCTTTTCAATCAGCTGCGCCAAAACAAAATCTGTGTAACGAATAGTGTTGTCGTAAGTATTCACTATCTGCTCAACGCTGCAATTTTCAATATCCGCTCTTGGGCAATCAGGTTGATATTTCGCCATTTCTTTAGGATAGCGCTTAAAGTAGGTTGGCCCGTGACTTCCAATAATGTGCATAAAAATCATTCGGTTACCAGTTTGGTTAGCAATTTCTTCATCTAAGTTGTCTAGCATTGTGACGTCATAACAAGTGCTGCCGTCACATCGGCCTTCTCGCGCAGTTTTATCCAGCTCTTTCTGCGGAATATTTTTCGCGACGCCTTTATCGCCTCCATCATTTTCTTTCCATAAGAGGTCGACGCCTGCGCGCTGCAAGATATCGAGGACGTTGTCTTGGTTATCCGCTTTGGTACGATTAAAATTATGACGATCCATATTGGAAAATAAACAAGGTACAGAGACCGCTGTCGCAGTACCACAAGAGGCGACATCACTGAAAAATATAGGCTGATAAGGCGCGGTATAAGCATTGGTATCACGTGTGTAGCCGTAGTATTGGTAATTTTGTGCGCGAGCCGTTTCTCCTAGCACAAATAAGACTAAGGTTGGTTTTTCTGCATCACGGCTATGGGTAGTTTTCGGTTGCTGCTGCGCATCAGCGCCGATAATTTGATACACCACGGGCTCGGTAAAATAACGATCTTTCACAAGACCGTAAGCGCTATAGACAAAGTGAGTGGGGATGATCATTTTCTTGAGGTAACTATTGTTGCGCCCAACCGACGAATAGTTCTGATAATACAGCGCCGCAATAATGACGATGCCGAGTAAAGAGAGCAATATTGATAGCGCTTTATAGCCTAAAAAGCGGGAAATGGATTTTTCTACTTTAAGTGGTGAAAGCAGTAATAGAGCGGCAGGGAGGATGCCCAACGCTGAGATCCAGACAATGGAATAGAGACTGACATAAGAGCCTGCCTCACTGCTATTGGTTTCAACGACATTGATCAACATGTCTCGGTCGACAATCGTGCCGTAATTGTAACTCGCATAACTCACCACAGCAGAAAGGATGAGTAAGACCGCAAAAAAAGGTTTTAGAAAATAAGGCCACGCAAACAGTTGGAAAATAACGTTCAGCGCCAAAAAGAAAAAAATCGGTATTGAGAAGGCAAACCCCCAATTGAACTGCTCAGCAGCCGAAAAAATCTGTGCCAACTTGGCATAAATAGGAATGTTGAGTACCAAGCTGAAATAGAGAGCAAGCAACAAGGTAATACTTGCGTATGAGAAGCGAGGATTTTTCATTGTGGGTTCCATAACATACCGTGTGATGAGAAGACGTTATGGAACTTATAAAGATCTTTTCTTAATAAAGGCTTAAGAAATTCAATCGTTAGAATGAGATGAGTTTTTGGTAGTTACTTATCTTAGTACCTTGCGCACCTTGTCGAATGCTAAAAGTGATGGCGTAAATACTATTGCCGTTCGTCTTTAGGAGAGTCCATCACCACCATGGTGGTGATCGATTTCACCGTTAAGCACTCACCAAGCACATCGGCGTGAAAACGTTTATAGGCGCTGAGATCTTTGCTTTCGACACGCAGCAAATATTCGTTCATCCCGGTAATGTTGTGGCATTCGACCACCTCCTTGGCGTAGCGCACATGTTCTTCGAAACTGAGCTGCGCTTTTTTCGTATGGCTGTTTAAGCCAATTGCCACATAAGCGACAAACCCGACATCAAGTTGGGTTTTATTTAAGACCGCTCGATAGCCTTTAATGATCTGCTTACGCTCGAGATCCTGCACACGGCGCAACGTGGCGGAGGGCGATAAGCCGATGCGTTCAGCCAGCTCGACATTCGAGACTCGGCCATCAAGTTGTAGCTCTTGCAATATTCTCTCGTCAAATCTGTCCATGGCTTATTTTTATTGCTCAATATTAGTGGTATTGACCAATATAAGCACAATATTGCCAGCCGATACCATTATTATTTGTTCATCATTATTAAATATAGAGAAAGAAGATGGATTACACACAATGGTGGCCACTGGTGGCTTTTGCTTTTGTTTCGACCTTTTCACCGGGTCCAAACAACATCATGCTGATGACATCCGGTGCGAATGTGGGCTTTATGCGCACTATTCCGCACATGCTTGGTGTAACGTTTGGTTTTAGCATTATGGTGCTATTGGTTGGTGTTGGGTTAACGGGTTTATTCCATCGTTATCCTATGTTGCAACAAGGCTTGCAAATTGCCTGCACCATTTATTTGGTCTATTTGGCGATAAAAATTGCGCTGAGTAATCCTTCGCAGGGAGAGAAGCAGTATCAACCGATGTCATTTGTTTCGGCTGTACTGTTTCAATGGGTCAACCCCAAAGGTTGGTCGATGGCGCTGACTGCGGTGAGTGTATTTAACCAAAGTGCGAGCTGGGCGCAGTTAATGCTGATTTCATTGGTGTTTGCTTTGGTGAACATTCCATCGGTCAGTGTTTGGACTGCGGCGGGTAAACAGTTGAGCCACTGGATGAATCACCCAAGTTATGTCCGCTGGTTTAACGGCGCGATGGGCGCGTTGCTGCTACTGTCCGTTGTTCCTATGTTGTAGAGATTTGGTGAGACGTTGCTGTGTGGGAGCATTATCAACGCAGCAAAAGGAAGTGGGTACTGAGCGACCCACTTTGTTTATCTAGTTTGCCTGATATTAACCGTTCGCTATATTGCCCATAAAATTAACGCCAATATTTGCGGTGAGAGTATGCGTAGGCACATTACTAGCGGATAGACAGTGGCGTATGCTAACGCAGAAGCGCCGCTGCTTTCGTGCAGCGCATTTGCAAAAGCAAGAGCGGGTGGATCGGTCATCGAGCCTGCTAGCATGCCACAGATAGTGAGATAGTTAATATGGCCTAAAACACGAGCCAGTATTCCGACGGTGATCAATGGAATACCCGTGATCAACATGCCGTAGCCCATCCAACTGACGCCATCGCCTTGCACTAAGGTTTCAACAAAATTACCCCCAGATTTTAACCCGACCACGGCTAAAAACAGCACAATACCAATTTCTCGTAGAGCAAGGTTCGCGCTGGGCGGCATAAACCAATACATTTTGCCAATGCTGCCGATACGCGCCAAAACAAGTGCGACAATCAGCGGTCCTCCAGCTAAGCCGAGCTTAATGGCGGCGGGGAATCCCGGTAGATAAAACGGAATAGATCCGAGTAATACCCCAAGTCCAATCCCAACGAAGACTGGTAGCATCTGCACATGCTGTAATTTTTGGTGCGCGTTGCCGACCATGCCACTGACCGCTTCAATCGCTTCTTGACGCCCGACTAAATTGAGAATGTCGCCAAACTGCAAAGTAGATTGGCTGGTTGGGATAAGCTCAACCCCGGCACGGTTTAAACGCGAAACGACGACGTCGTATTTCTCTTTTAAATCCAGATCGCGCAGCTTTTTACCAAGCACAATCTCGTTGGTGACGACTAAGCGCTGTACTCGCAGCTCAGTGCCGCGTGTCGAAAGTGATGCATCGACCTCTTCGCCAATCACCAAGCGTGCTTTTTCTAACGCTTTTTTATCGCCGACCAGATGAAGCAAATCATTCACTTCAACTCGTGAATCGGGTTTGGGCACGGAAAGGTGTTCACCACGTTTAAGGCGCGAGCACACAATATCGCCATCACTGAGCGCGGGAATGTCTTTTAAGAGCAGGCCATTTAAGTTGGGGTTTTTAATCGCAACGTTAATGGTGTGTAAGCTCTCTTTTTTGTGGCCGTTGTGGATCTCAAACTCTTCGGCTTCGGCGTCAACACTGACACGAAAGGCAATTCTGAGCAGCCACATGGTAAGCAAAATACCGCATATGCCAAAGGGGTAAGCAATCGCATAACCCATACCCGTCAGGTCAAGCATGTTCTCTTGGCCACCTAACTCAGTCAGGATTTGTTGCCCCGCGCCTAATGATGGCGTATTGGTGACTGCACCGGAGAATACACCAAGAATAACGGGTAAAGGCACATCAAACAGATAGTAAAGCGCAACCGTCACCACACAGCCCAGCAACACAATGAGTGCGGCAAAGGCGTTGAGTTTTAGTCCTGAGCTTCGAAGTGAAGAGAAAAAACCGGGTCCGACTTGTATACCAATGGTGTACACAAATAGGATAAGGCCGAACTCTTGAATAAAATGCAACGTATTGTAGTCAAGAACCACACCCCACATGCCTGTAAAGTGGCCGACGAGAATGCCGCCAAACAGCACCCCGCCGATCCCTAAACCAACACCGTAGACGCGCCAATTCCCTATCCACAAACCCAGCACAGCTACCAGCGAGAGAATGCTGATAGAAAGTGCAATGTCACTCATGATGAGTCTCCTGAACAATTAAAAAACGGCTGGTGGGCAAGCTTAATGAACGGCAGGGGTAGGCGTAAGAACTCGGTTAGTGGTTATGTCTACAGCTGGAGGGTTCAAATACGGCATTGAGAAGTCACCTAGTGAAATGAACTCTCGATGTCGTTTTGTGGTTGCCCTGAACTTATGACCAGTAATACTGTAATGAACTACAAATGTTAACTATAGGTATGCAAATTTGTGCACCGGAACGAATATTAAATTTCTCAGATAACTAATTGTTAGATAAGAGTTAAATTTATCCATTTCCTGTGCGTTGCTCACCACTATTTTTATCGAGAAAATAGCCCATACCGCGTTTAGTTTTAATCAGTGCTGATGAGAAAGGGTCATCAATTTTTTTGCGTAGACGACGCATATACACATCGACTACGTTGGTTAGGGGATCTTGATGGAGGCCCCAAACATTAGCAAGAATCCGTTCTCGGCTAAAAATATGACCGGGTTTATGCATCAATAGCTCTAATATGGAGAGTTCTTTGGCGGTTAACTCAATGGCTTGCCCTGCCCGTGTTACGGCCATGGTTGATAAGCAGAGCGTTAAGTCTGCAATGTGTAGAGTGGGCATTGGCGCAGAGTCAGAATGTCGACGTTGCAGCGCATCTAGGCGAGCCAGTAACTCTTCAAAATGAAAAGGTTTTGCCAGATAATCATCCGCACCAATGCGTAGGCCCCGAACCCGTTCTTCAACTTCGCCCAGTGCAGAAAGCATCAAAATTCGCACATCAATACCGGCTTCACGTATTTGCTGACAAAGAGTTAATCCATCGGTGTGCGGAAGCATTCGATCTAAAATTAAAATATCGGGCTCGCCGCTTATGAGTGTTTCAAGTGCGTATTGCCCATCATTTAGTCGCTGAATGTGGTGACCTTCTGCTTTGAGCCCTCGCTCAATAAAGTTGGCAATTCTGGCATCATCTTCAATTAAAAGAATTCTCATGATTCTTCCTCTTCCAGTTCAAAGGTAAGTGTAACGGTTGTGCCTTGAGCCAGTTGGCTTTGGAATGCGATGGTTCCGCGTTGCTGTTGCACAATGTTATAAGCCAGCGTTAAACCAATCCCCAAGCCATCAGGGCGATAGCGTTTGCCGTTTTCGGACCGAAAATAGCGTTGGAAAATCTGTGCGAGGTCCTCTTGGTCAATGCCAATACCGTGATCTTGTAATTGAAGATGAAATTGCTGGGGCTCAACTAGCAGAGTGAGCGTAATAGGATGGTGATGTGGATCATAGCGCAATGCATTATCGACGATAATTCGCACGGTCATCAGTAGCTTATCTAAATCAGTATGAAAGATTCGAGCTTGCCAGTTTGCCTGTTGTGGGTGAAGACATTCAAGTTGCACTTGATGCGCGTGAGTTAAAAGGGTGGCTTGTCTCGTCACCGACTGCCATAGGTTCTCTAAGGTGATAGGGCTAAGAGCCGGTTGGAACAGCTTTTCATCTTGACGGATCAGCAACAATAAATCGTCGATCCGGTAGGAAAGGTGGGTTGCCGATTCATTGATACGCTGTAGCGTTTGTCGATACTCTTCATCACTATTTTGACGACTGCGAAGGGTAATTTGGGCTTCTCCTAAAATGGCCGTTGCGGGAGTACGCAATTCATGGCTGACGTTCGCAAAAAACTCTTTCTGCTGGCGTTTAGCTTGCTCCAATGTTTCGAGTGCATTGGCGAGTTCTTGGGTGCGTGCAGTAACTTCTCGCTCAATGAGTTGACGCGAAGCGATCTCTTTTTGCTGCGCATTTTCAAGGCTTTGTGCCATGTAATTAAAATGCTGCGCTAGGGTTCTGAGCTCACTTGGCCCGCTGACCGATACTCGATGGTTAAGATGGCCTTGTTCTAAAGCTGAAGTGCTTTTTAGCAGTTCCGCTAACGGTTTGGATAAGGTGCGCAGTAACCAGCCTCCGAGTAGCAAGCCAAAGACTACCCCTAGTAATGATAAGGTTACAATGACATTTTCTACATCAGATAATGATTTCATCGCTGCGGCTTCATAGCGTGCAGTACGTTGTTTCTGTAGAGAAATAGCTTGATTCAGCAGCTGGCGTAGGTCGGTGTTATCCACTTTATCAAAGGTGTCACTGAGTAAAAGCCAGCGATCATTATTGTCTGTGATTTTTGCGATTTCCCAGGATCGAAGCGCTGTTTTTAATCGTCCAAAGTTAGTTTCAAAGAGAGAAATGACTTTGATTTGCTGAGTGATCTCGGCAAAGTCTTGGTTGGTGATACCGTGTTGTTGTGCTTGCTCGGTTAGCAAATAGAGCTCGCTGAGCAAATCTTCAATCTTTGAAAAACGTATGTCTCGTTTGAGCGTGCTGCCATCTTTGGTCAATAAATATTCGGCAAGCCAAATTTTTAGCTGCTGTTTTTCCGTGCTCAACTGCATAAAGCTTTGCAAGATTTGATTGGAGATCTGTCCGCGCTGAATGTGCTCATTAGCGACGTTATTTGACCATAAAGCGGTGCCGGCTTGGGCTAAGATTAGGGTGAGTAACAGAGCCAGTACGAGAGATAATTGATAACGAAACATAATGATCGCCGCATAAATTCAGTAGATGAGCAGAGTAAGCGATCCGTTGGTATTGGGTAAAGAATATTCATCTGAAGTTAATCTAAGCGCATTGTTTAGGTTCATCGAGAGGCCGTAAATTACTCCCATCAACTAGATAATTAGATAAGGCCTTCATCATGCAACGTACACATAAAAGAATTTCTATTTCAGCATTATTACTTTGTGGGTTGTTACCGCTATCCGCTCAAGCTTCTAACGTATTAGTTAATAACAACATTAACCACCAAGAGGTGCTTGATGCCCAGCAAGCTTGGGGAGAAGCGTTAATCAAGATCAGCCAGACTTATGAACAAAAAGGTCATGCTGAAGCGAAGAAATTGGCACAGCAAGTGTTAGACCAAGCTTATGGCTATCAACAAGGCGCGGTGCTTTTCAAACCTACGCTTGCCAGTGGGGAGCAAACCTTTCGCACAGAAGTAGACGGAGCGCTATCTTATTTTGTCGGCAGTGATAAGCAATACCCACAAGATTCTGGTTTTGCACTAAAAGGTTGGAAGGAGTATAGCTTTGATAACGCAGCAGTCTACATCAACGGTGATGTGGCCTTAACCATGGGGCACGTTAAGCTCATCGACAATAAAGGAAAGCAAACCGTGGTGGATAAAAGCTGGGCATTTAAGAAAGATGAACAGGGCCAACTGCGAATTGTTCTGCACCATTCATCACTGCCTTTTCAACCTTAACTGAGGGGAAAACTTTTAGATGTGGGTGATGGTAATACACCCACATCGCAGACCTTTCTGTTGTGCCAGTTAAACGCCAGCACGCTTGAGCAGGCCAGCCATCAGTGGCGAGCTTGAACGAACCTGTTTTGATTTGTTCTGTAATGTTTTAGCCAGCGTCGGGTTATTGATGCTTTTGGCAATGTAGGCCATTGAATGATAGAAATCTCCTGCGGATTTCATTTTATTGGCGTCATTTAATGGTGCTAACAGTTGCACCATGGTTGTGCCACTCATCGCTTGTTGGGTGGCGTACTCTTGTACTGCATCGAGTAGAAGATCGAGATCGACCATCGCTTCGGCACTTTCCACACCATGTTTTTTCATCTCTTTGCGGTTACGTTTACGCATTTGCTTAATGACAAAGGCCGGTTTGTTGAGCTTTTTAAAAGCAAAGTAACCAAGAACCACTGCAAGCACGACACCGCCCGCCACATAACCCCAAATAGAACCGGAAGATTCAACAACAGGCTTTAGGGTTTCAACGGTATATTCAACGGTAGTGGGTGTATCAGACATTATTATTTCCTTAGAATGCAGCTTCAAAATCAGAAGCTATTAATTAATCTGGCAGGGGGAAAAGCGCCTTGCGATGAATCAAAGATCCATGAAAAGGAGAGCTTCTGCCTCACATTACTCTCTTTTTGGGGTGAAGAGGCAAGAAAGCAAGCCCATTTTAGGGATTATTAATGAGTTTGTTGATAATTGTGCGAGTTGGTCACACAAATTACGCCATTGCCTCTGTGTGTATGAGCTTAGTGAGGTGATATAAAGATTGAAATGCACAGTCGTCATGAGGTTTAATGTTACGGTAACATTCAGTTGGAAAACAGAATAAAAATGAGCAGTATGCAACGTAAAACTAGGCCTACCCTGCAAGATATCGCAGACCGCGTGGGGGTGACGAAAATGACCGTTTCCCGTTTTCTACGCGACCCCAACTCGGTCGCATTGGCAACCCAAGAAAAAATTGCCGCAGTGATTGAAGAATTAGGTTATATACAAAATCGCGCCCCGGCGATGTTGTCGAAATCGTCAAGTAAGGCGATTGGTATTCTTCTGCCTTCCTTGTCAAATCAAGTGTTTGCCAATTTAGTTCAAGGGATTGAGTCGGTAACCAAAGCAAGAGGTTACGATACACTTATTGCCCACTTTGGTTATAACGTGCAAGAAGAGGAGGAGAAAATTGCCTCGTTGCTGTCGTATCAAGTCGATGGTCTTATTTTGACCGAAACGCACCACTCCGAACGTACCATTCAAATGCTAAAAGCGGCGGGTGTGCCAGTGGTTGAAACGATGGAGCTGCCAGACAAGCCGATCAATATGGCGGTGGGGTTGGATCACGAACAGGCCTCGTATCATGTGGTGACGCAGATGATTGATAGTGGCAAACAGCATATTGCCTATCTCGGTGCGCGTCTTGATACTCGAACGCAGTTGCGGATGAATGGCTATGATCGTGCAATGCAAGATGCAGGCTTAACCGCAGTTCATATCCTAACTCAAGAGCATTCAAGTTTTACTCTCGGCGGTGATTTACTCGAACAAGCCCTAGAAGAGAGGCCAGAGATTAACGGCATCTTCTGTACTAATGATGACATTGCAATTGGTGCCATGATGAAGTGTGCACATCGAGGGCTGAAGATTCCTCAAGATATTGCAATCGTGGGGTATAACGCGCTCGATATAGGTCAAGCGATTTCGCCAAAGCTAACCAGTGTAGAAACGCCTCGGTTTGAGATTGGCAAGAAAAGTGCTGAGCTATTATTGTCCGCACTGGCGGGTGAAGTGATTGAGCAGAAAGTGTTCGACTTAGGCTTTAGTGTCACCGATGGCGAGAGCCTGTAGTCAGCTTGTTATTCAGCCATTGAAGTGGTTGGGTTTGTCACTTCAATGGCTACATCAAGCTCATGTTGTATCAATTAGGGTAGAGGAACGAAGCCCCTTGATTGGCGGCAGAGACATTATCTCGACACACTTTAAACAGATCGCGCCCCCAAGTTTGCTGTGTGAGCTCAGTATCACAAGTGGCGATATCGCGGCCTTCGGTTGGCGTTAAGTTCTCTAATCGGCCTGTCACCGCATCGACGCGGATCCTATCTCCCTCTTCAATAAGCGCAATTGCGCCGCCTCTTAATGCTTCCGGTGAGACGTGAATAGCCGCAGGAATTTTACCAGAAGCGCCGGACAAACGACCATCGGTCACTAACGCAACCTGATAGCCCGCTTTTTGTAAGTTGCCCAAAATCGGCATTAACTTATGCAGCTCAGGCATGCCATTGGCTGCTGGCCCATTGAAGCGAACTACAACCACGCAATCTTGATTGAGCTCGCCGCGTTGATACGCCTGCTCAACCTGATGTTGGCAAGCGAACACTTTGGCGGGCGCTTCAACAATGCGATGTTGCTCAGCCACGGCAGAGACTTTGATCACTGCTTGCCCAAGGTTACCCGATAACACTTTAATACCACCAGAGCGCTGAAATACCTTATCAGGCAGGGCGATTACCGAGGAGTTTTTAGTTTGAGTACACGCTTGCCATTCTAACGTATGGCCCACTAATTGTGGTGATTTTAGTTGATCTGCAAATTCACCAAACACGGGTTTTACGTCGCTGTGAAGTAACTGCGCTTGATGCAGACGCGTCATCAACATGGGTACGCCGCCTGCGAGCTCAAATTCATTGATATCCGCCGAACCATTGGGGTAAACATTCACCACAAGAGGAACGACGTCAGACAGATCACTGATATCTTGCCAAGTCAGCACAATACCCGCCGCGCGAGCAACAGCCAGTAAATGAATGGTATGGTTTGAACTGCCACCAGAGGCGAGCAAAGCCACTAGGCCGTTGACTACGCTTTTTTCGGTCACCACTTCATAAAGTGGACGGAAATGCGCCGTGCCATCGCTCATGGCGGCAAGGCGGATCGCGGCATGTTGCGTCAATGCAAGGCGTAGTGGGGAAAAGGGAGCGACAAACGCTGACCCTGCCAGCATTAAACCCATCGCCTCAAACACTAATTGGTTGGTATTGGCAGTGCCGTAGAAAGTGCAAGTGCCCGGGGAGTGATACGAAGCGCACTCCATATTCAGCAGCGCTCTATCATCAACCAAACCTGCCGCGTGTTTTTGGCGAACATCGACTTTCTCATCATTAGTAATGCCAGTGGACATTGGCCCTGCGGGAATGAAAGCCGTTGGTAGGTGCGCAAACGCCAGCGCGCCCATCAGTTGTCCGGGCGCAATTTTATCGCAAATACCGAGCAGTAATGTGCCATCAAACATATTGTGGCTGAGTGAAAATGCCGTGGCTTGTGCAATCAAATCGCGTGAGAACAACGACATATCCATGCCCGCTTGGCCTTGTGTTACGCCATCACACATCGCAGGAACGCCGCCAGCAACTTGAGCCGTGTGGCCAAATGGGGCGAGCACTTTTTTGATTTGCTCAGGGTAATCTTTATACACTTGGTGCGCGCTAAGCATATCGTTGTATGCTGTGATAATGGCTAAGTTAGAACGCGTTAAATCGAGAATGTGCGCTTTTTCTTGAGAGCAAGAGGCGGCGACGGCATGAGCCAAATTACCACAAGAGAGTGATGCTTTACCCTTGCCACTGTGCTGCTGTGCCTTGGCGCGGTTGAGAAACTCATCACGCAAAGTACGGCTGCGCTGAATAATTCGTTCGGTGACGGCTGTGATGGTTGGGTTTAAGGTTGTACTCATGCTGACACCTTTTGACCATCTAAAGTGAGCTCGCGCAATGCCACTAGGGCGCGCTCTACAACCTCATCAATATCCGTATCGATATCAACGATAGCGACTTTCACTTCGTTGTCGGGGCGCTCTAACGTATTGAACTGGCTTTCCACCATGTTCGCTTTCATAAAGTGGCCTTTACGCGCTTGCATGCGCTTCATGATTAAATCAAAACTGCCATCGAGAAAGAGAAAGGTCACATTTTGGTTACCGTCACGGATTTGATCGCGGTAGGTTTTTTTCAACGCAGAGCAAACAATCACGCCGTGCTCATTTTTACTCTCTAAGCTAAAAGCCGCGTCACGGATGCGCTCTAACCAAGGTTTGCGATCGTCATCATTTAGCGGCTCTCCGCCTGCCATTTTGAGAATATTGGCTTTTGGATGAAGGTCGTCACCGTCGATGAATTTCGCCCCTAATTTCTGGGCCAGTTTCGCGCCTACAGTGCTTTTTCCGCAGGCGCATACGCCCATTACAATAATGCTACTACCAGTCATACGGACTCCTTGAGTGGTATTCTGAGCTGGATCTCATTTTTTAAATTCACTTGGAAATATGACTTTATCTTATCCATGTTATCGGTAACATGTTACCCGTAACTTAGAGATTTGTGAACTGAAACACAAACAAAACAATACGTGATATAAGGTGAAGAACATGGAATTGATGACTCAAAGCAGTAACCCTGCTTACCTATTAGCAATCGCGGGATGTGCGATTGCAGCACTACTGATTTTAATCATGAAGTTGAAGATACACGCCTTCGCTTCATTAACCTTAGTCAGCCTCGGCACTGCAATTGCCACCGGCGTTGCGGCGGAAAAAGTGGTCCCAACCATGATGTCTGGTTTTGGTGGAACCCTAGCGTCCGTTGCTTTGCTGGTCGGCTTAGGTGCGATGATTGGCAAAATTTTAGAAGTGACGGGCGGTGCTAAAGTGCTGGCCGATACCTTGATAGGCCGCTTTGGTGAAGAAAAAGCGCCGTTTGCACTGGGTATTGCTTCATTATTGTTTGGTTTTCCCATCTTCTTTGATGCGGGATTAATCGTGATGATGCCGATCATCTTTAGTGTAGCGAAGCGCTTTGGTGGCTCACCATTGAAATACGCGCTGCCTTCAGCTGGTGCTTTTGCCGTGATGCATGCCTTTGTGCCGCCTCATCCTGGGCCGGTTGCGGCTTCAGATCTTTTAGGTGCTGATCTTGGTCTGTTGCTCCTACTTGGTATTTTGGCGCTTACCTCTTTGGCCTGTATGCGGGTAAGAAATTTGATATTCCACTCTCCAAAGCGTTTTTTAATACCGAGCAAATTATTGATGAAAATAAATTGCCAAAATTTGCCACGGTATTAGCGATTTTAGTGATGCCTGTGCTGCTCATTTTTATGGATACAGGTCTTAATACCCTTGCGGTAGCAGGCGTGATTGACGGCAAAGCACCATTGGTTGAATTATTGCGCATGTTGGGTAAAACCCCGGTGGCACTGTTGCTGACTCTGCTAACTTGTTTACTGGTGTTTGCCAAAGATTTTGGAATGAACAAGCTGGAAAAACTGTGCAGTGACTCGTTAGCGCCTATCTGTGCGGTAATTCTTGTGACAGGTGCGGGCGGCATGTTTGGTGGTGTGTTACGCGCCAGTGGCATTGGCCAAGCATTGGCTGACGTGTTATCCGATACCGGCATGCCTATCATAGTTGCGGCATTTGTGATCGCAACTTGCTTACGTGTGGCGCAAGGCTCTGCCACCGTGGCATTAACCACCACCGCCGCTTTGATTGCGCCAATTGTGGCACAAACCACGGGTTTGAGTGAGTTGGATTTATGTTTTATCGTGATTGCGATTGCTGGTGGTGCAACGGTACTATCTCACTTTAATGACTCAGGCTTCTGGCTGGTTTCTCGCTTGATGGAAATGGATGAGAAAACCACACTCAAAACTTGGACTGTGATGGAAACACTGCTTGGTAGCATCGCGTTTGTGATTGTCGCTGTCCTAAGCTTCTTATTATAAAAAGCGTTTTACTATAAGGTTATGAAATGAAAACTCTTGAACAACGATTGAAAGAAATCAAAATCGTCCCTGTGATTGCGATTAATGATGCTAGCCAAGCGGTCCCTTTGGCCAAAGTATTGGTTGAAAATGGGTTGCCATGCGCGGAAGTGACCTTTAGAACAGAAGCGGCTGCAGAATCGATTCGTTTGATGCGTGCCGCCTACCCAGAGATGCTGATTGGCGCAGGGACAGTACTGACCACGGCGCAAGTAGAT
>NZ_CAWNTB010000190.1:0-20683 GCF_963877065.1 Vibrio sp. V01_P9A10T6 | reverse complement strand
CACGGCCATAGATACCTTTGATCACCAAACCTTTGAAGATCACTTGGTTCCAATCGATCGCCATATCTGAAGGTGGAATACCTAATAAAGCAATACGACCACCGTGATTCATGGTTTTCAGCATAGAACTAAAAGCACTTGGTACGCCTGACATTTCAAGGCCGACGTCAAAACCTTCCGTCATGCCAAGTTCACTCATGACCTCTTCTAACTTTTGTTCCGCAACATTCACGGCGCGTGTCACGCCCATTTTGCGTGCAAGCTCAAGACGATATTCGTTCACGTCGGTGATCACCACATGGCGCGCACCAACGTGTTTAGCCACTGCGGCCGCCATGATACCGATTGGACCAGCACCAGTGATCAGCACATCTTCGCCGACTAAATCAAATGACAATGCGGTATGTACCGCGTTACCAAATGGGTCAAAAATCGAGGCTAGATCATCGGAAATACCATCTGGGATCTTGAAAGCATTAAACGCAGGGATAACTAAGTATTCAGAAAATGCACCCGTGCGGTTCACACCAACACCCACAGTATTACGACATAAGTGAGTACGACCACCGCGGCAATTTCGACAATGGCCGCAAGTAATATGACCTTCGCCAGACACGCGATCACCTAATTCAAAACCGCGAACTTCTTGACCAATGCCAACCACTTCACCGACGTATTCATGGCCAACCACCATTGGCACTGGGATGGTTTTTTGTGACCACTCATCCCAGTTATAGATGTGAACATCGGTGCCACAAATTGCGGTTTTCTTAATTTTAATCAGCAGATCGTTGTGACCAAGTTCAGGCATTGGCACTTCGGTCATCCAAATGCCTTGCTCTGGTTTGAGTTTGGATAATGCTTTAATTTTCATTTAATGAGCCCCATTTCTTGGCCAACAGCAATAAACGCATCAATGGCGTGGTCGAGTTGCTCGCGGCTATGCGCGGCTGACATTTGTGTTCTAATACGAGCTTGGCCTTTTGGCACGACAGGGAACGAGAAACCAACAACATAAATGCCCTTAGCTAGTGCTCGTTCTGCAAACTCTGCTGCAACGATAGCATCGCCGAGCATAATCGGGATGATGGCGTGATCCGCGCCACCCATAGTGAACCCCGCGCCTTCCATACGAGTACGGAAATGCGCGGCGTTATCCCAAAGTTGGTCGCGAAGCGCGGCGCTTTCTGCCAGTAAATCCAGCACGCGAATCGATGCTGCAACAATCGCTGGCGCAACCGAATTAGAGAATAAATAAGGACGTGAACGTTGACGAAGCCAATCAATCACCTCTTTTTTACCGGAAGTGTAGCCACCTGAAGCACCACCCATCGCTTTACCAAGGGTACCGGTGATGATATCAATACGGTCAATCACATCATGGTATTCATGCGTGCCACGGCCATTTGCACCCATAAATCCAACCGCGTGTGAATCATCCACCATGACGAGCGCGTTATATCGATCGGCTAAATCACAAATCGCGGGCAAGTTTGCGACTACGCCATCCATTGAGAATACACCATCCGTTACGATGAGCTTATTACGAGCGCCCGCCGCATCGGCTGCGATCAACTGCTGTTCCAACTCTTGCATGTTATTGTTGGAGTAACGAAAACGCATCGCTTTACATAAACGCACACCATCAATGATTGAGGCATGGTTCAACGCGTCAGAGATAATCGCGTCTTCTTTATCTAAAATAGTTTCAAATAAACCGGTGTTTGCATCAAAACATGAGGTGTAAAGAATCGTATCTTCTTTACCTAAGAATTGAGAGAGCTTCTGTTCCAGTTGTTTATGGATATCTTGCGTACCACAGATGAAACGTACCGAAGCCATACCAAAGCCGTGACTGTCCATGCCTTGCTTCGCCGCTTCAACCAACGCAGGGTGATTAGCCAAACCAAGGTAGTTGTTGGCACAGAAGTTCAACACTTCTTCACCAGTAGAAATTTCGACCGCCGCTTGTTGCTGCGAGGTAATCACACGTTCAGATTTATACAGACCTTCCGCTTTGATTTCCTCAAGCTGGTTTTGGATCTGTTGATAAAATGCAGAAGACATTGCTACGTCCTTATTTTTATATAGCGCAATAGCTATGGTGTAGGGCAGCCTAAACGAAAATAGACCCTTCATTTACACTGTAAAATCGCTTAATGGTATTTTAGTTGATCCCATTTACGACTATTATCCCATGACATGGAAAACCATTAGTGAACTTCAGGCACAAATACAATTATGATCACGCATCGTCTTATCGCCCTGCTGCCTGATTTAGCGGCTTTCATTCTCGTCGTCAATGAAGGTAGCTTTACGGCAGCCGCTCAAAAGCTGGGGGTAACACCTTCGGCATTAAGTAAATTGATTACCCGTTTAGAACAAGCACTATCAGTGAAGTTATTTGAACGAACCACGCGCCAGCTCTTAATCACTCAGGCAGGAAAGCGCGTTTATGATCAAAGTCTGTTGATGGTCAACGCTGCGCAGCAAGCGGTTGAGCTTTCAACCTCTGACCACACCGAACCTGCAGGCGCACTCACTGTTGCGGCACCTGAAGCATTTTTGAACTCCGTTCTGCAACCCCTTGTGCTTCCTTTTCTAACTCAATACCCTGAAATTCAACTTAAGCTGAGAGCTGCAGATGGTGCGATCGATTTATTCAAACACAATATTGATGTGGCGTTTAAACTGACTGATAAGCCAGATGAAAACTTGGTACTGCGTGAAATTGGCAAAACCCACTTAGTGTTGTGCGCCAGCCCAGAATATATAGCGGCCAGAGGCACGCCCACCCACCCTACCGAATTAACGGATCACGACTGCTTGTATCTTGCCGAAACCGAGCGTGATCATCTCTGGGATTTTCATAAAGAAGATGAGTTCCATACAGTGGCCGTCTCAGGCCGCTATGCAGTAAACCACTCACAAATGCGTTTGAACGGCGTGAAAAATGGCTTAGGTATCGGCATCTTCCATGATTTTGTCATTCAGCAAGCGCTCGTTGAAGGCAGCGTCGTCCGGCTATTAGCCGATTGGACGATCAAAAGTAATTACTACGGCTCGATTGCCATGCAATATCCGCAAACCAAGTACATGCCAGCAAGGCTGCGGGTGTTCATTGATTACGTCACTGAACATTTGGTCAGCCAGCTCAACAAATAAAGGTTAATCATGCTAAAACGAATCCACCATGCGGCAATTATTTGTTCAGACTACGCACGTTCCAAAGCGTTTTATACTCAGATCTTAGGGCTGTCTGTTATTGCTGAAAATTACCGCACCGCTCGCGATTCATACAAGCTGGATCTTGCTCTGCCCGATGGCGGACAAATTGAGCTGTTCTCATTTCCAAATACACCACCAAGACCAAGCTTCCCTGAAGCTCAAGGGCTACGACATTTAGCGTTTGTGGTGGACAGTGTCAGTGAAGTCAAAGCGTATTTAGAGGAAAAAGGCGTCATCGTCGAGCCCATCCGCGTTGATGAGTTCACTGGTCGCGAATACACATTTTTCGCCGACCCAGATGGTTTACCGTTAGAGCTTTATTCTGAATAGTGAATAGAGGAAGGAATCAAGGCTATTTTCTAACGCCAGTACAATAGATTAAATAATGGTGGCGCACGAGGAACTTGTTTTTCAAATCGTACACTTAGAGCCAAAAAAGTGTAGCTGTCTGAAACAAACAAGTTCAGTCGTGTCAGTAAAGGTGTCGTTGGAAGTGAATCTTGATGAAAGGTGGAGAAATGAGCAAAGGGACAGGGTTTCGTATGCTGTGTCTGTACTTTTCCCTCTTCAATTTGAACCAGCTCAAAACCATTAATGGTGCACAGTGTGGCCCAACCCCCGCCGTATTGCCATGCGCGTTTATTACAGGCATAAGCGACACCAGCACCCAACTGAGCGCGCTGGTGAGCAACATTATTCTGTTAAAACGGTTTAGGCGAATCATAGCAACACTCAATTTTTTCTTGTCGACACTATATAACGCAATGATAAAAATAACAGTGCGGCAGCGCTAAAAACTTAACAAATACCCTCAATTTCGCTACAAATCGTTAGCTTAAAGACGACGTTTCAAGATGCATATCAATGTGACTCCATTCACGCTTTGTCTATCAATCCACCCAAACTAGGAAATATTCCTAACTCAGTTAGGCCATGCCCTCAAGTCAATCGCCAAGCCGATTTTTACAATCACTCTATGATGCAGCCAGACGGTTGCTGGCCATTCGACTCTGGTGTGAATTGACTGACAGCAGAGATTTCTTTGACGTGATTTTCTAAGGATTTCACATGCTAAAACTTTTGCAACAGGTTCGGCTACCGACCCTCGATCTCCCCGCAGCAGAACGCCGTAAAATGTGGTTCAAACCATTTTTACAATCATACCTTGTGGTGTTTATTGGCTACATGGCGATGTATTTAGTGCGCAAAAACTTCAACGTTGCACAAAACGATATGATTTCAACCTACGGCTTGTCGATGACACAGCTAGGGCTGATTGGTCTTGGTTTCTCCATCACTTACGGGATTGGTAAGACAGTGGTCTCTTACTACGCCGATGGCAAGAACACGAAACAGTTCCTACCTTTTATGCTGATCCTTTCTGGTATTGCAATGCTTGGATTTAGCATGAGCATGGGCGGTTCAAGCGTCAGCATTTTCCTAATGGTTGCTTTTTATGCGCTAAGCGGTTTTTTCCAAAGTACTGGTGGGCCATCAAGCTACTCCACTATCACCAAATGGACGCCCAAAAATAAACGCGGCACCTACTTGGGTTTATGGAATATGTCGCACAATGTCGGCGGCGCAGGTGCGGCAGGCGTAGCACTGTTTGGTGCAAACTATCTCTTTAATGGTCATGTTGTGGGCATGTTTGTGTTCCCATCAATCATCGCATTAGTGGTGGGTTTCATTGGTTTGCGTTACGGTAGTGACTCTCCTGAAGCCTACGGTTTAGGTACGGTCGAAGAGTTGTTTGATGAAGCGGTCAGCGAGGAAGATATTGCCGCGGAAGAAAACCAAATGACCAAACGTGAGATCTTTGTTGAATACATTTTGAAAAACAAAGTGATTTGGTTACTCTGCTTTGCCAACATCTTCCTCTACATCGTGCGTATCGGCATCGACCAGTGGTCTACTGTGTATGCCTATCAAGAACTTGGTTTGTCAAAAGAAGCGGCCATTTCAGGCTTCACTCTCTTTGAAGTGGGCGCATTAGTCGGCACTTTAATGTGGGGTTATCTGTCCGATCTTGCTAATGGCCGCCGAGCTTTGGTCGCCTGTGTCTCTCTGGGACTCATCATTGTTGCGCTCGAATTCTATCAGCACGCCACCAGCGAGTTTATGTATCTCGGGTCACTGTTTGTGCTAGGTTTCCTTGTTTTTGGCCCACAATTACTGATTGGTGTTGCTGCGGTTGGCTTTGTGCCGAAAAAAGCGATCAGTGTCGCCGATGGCGTTAAGGGCACCTTTGCTTACTTAATTGGTGATAGTTTTGCCAAACTTGGCCTAGGTATGATCGCCGACGGTACACCGATTTTTGGCCTCACTGGCTGGAAGGGCACCTTTGCTGCGCTCGACACTTCAGCGATGATCTGTATCGTACTGCTGATTTTTGTCGCGATCGCAGAAGAGCGTAAGATCCGCCATGAGAAAAGGCTAAAGCTGGCCGCAGCTGCCGCTTAGCTCCCAGCAAAATCAAACGCGATATTCTCTTTTATGAGTGTGTCGCGTTTTATTGTGCCACCCCTTCCTTTTTGACGCGCTAGACTCCTCTACAATGGCATCCATAGCAAAGGGATATATTGCTTGTTTAATTGTCTCTGTGGCGTTAGTTTAAGCTCCCTTTTTACTCAGGCAATATAAACAGCGGGGATTGTGATGATCAAAGTAGCACTAGTGGATGACCATATCGTGGTACGTTCAGGCTTTGCCCAACTCATGAACCTTGAAGACGATATCCAAGTGGTCGGCCAATTTAGCTCGGCGGCCGAAGCGCGCGCAGGGCTTCCCGGCACAGGGGCAAACGTCTGTATTCTTGATATTTCAATGCCTGATGAAAGCGGGCTGTCGCTGCTTCAAGATCTACCCTCTGGGATAGCATGCATTATGCTGAGCGTTCACGATTCCGCGGCCATGGTCGAAAAAGCCTTGGAGGCTGGAGCAAGAGGCTACTTAAGCAAACGTTGTAGCCCAGATGAACTTATCCAAGCCGTACGAACCAGCGCCCATGGTGGTTGCTACTTAACACCCGATATTGCGCTTAAACTCACCTCTCCCAAGCGCGAGGCAAAGCTATTAGCACAGTTGACCAAACGTGAGCGGCAAATCAGTGAAATGCTGGCTGCCGGGCTGGATGTGAAAGCGGTCGCCAATGAGCTTGGACTTAGCCACAAAACCATTCATGTCCATCGCGCCAATGCCATGGATAAGTTAGGTGTGAGCAATAACGTGGCCTTAGCGAAATATTTTTCTGACTCATTCTAATGCCACGCTATTTTATTACGTCACTCTGCGCTTGGTTTCTGCTCTCTTGCAGTTGGTTTTGCTTGTGGGTTATCGCCTACTATTTTGTCAACGATCCGGAACTGGCGATCTTCTTCTTTCCTTTTGCTCTGCGTTTAGGCACTGCACTGCACAGTCCACAACGTTACTGGCCCGCGATTTATGGTGCAGAATGGTGGCTGACGATTGCGCTCGCCATGCTAATGGAACAACCTCAATGGCTGACAGTACTCGCCGCCAGTATCACAACGCTGCCCTTAAACCTGCTCGCCCAGCGCTACTACCACGGAAGTCAGTGGCGTCGCTTTATTGTGATGGGCGGGTTGATCCTCGCCAGCGCTATCGTTAATACGCTGGCCACCACCTACCACGGCCATGCCGCGTCAATGGTGATGTTAGTCAGCATCACAGCTGGCTTAATGATTGTGCCAAGCTGCTATTTGATATGGAATTATCTTTTCCAAAGCACTTGGGTTCCACTGACGGCGAACTTAGTCTCTCGTCATATCGAATTTCGCACGCGTCACGTCTTACTCTACTCTTTACTATTTATTTTAAGCATTGCGCTGCAAATTGGTTTACCTGATGAGCTTCGGCGTTTTGCGCCATTTTGTTTAGCCATCCCGATCATTTTGCTCGCTTTTCGCTACGGCTGGCAAGGTGCATTGCTCGGCACTCTGCTCAATAGCATTGCATTGATCGCGGCTCGTAGTGGTGTCTCTAATATGGAAGTCACAGATCTCCTGCTCTCTCTTTCAGCACAAAGTTTAACCGGCATTTTGCTGGGAATGGGTGTGCAGCGACAAAGAGATCTCAACACCAAGCTGCGCCAACAGCTTGATCGTAACCAAAATTTGTCCCGCCAATTAGTCAAAGCTGAAGAATCTGTTCGGCGCGATATTGCTCGCGAGCTGCACGATGAGATCGGTCAAAACATTACCGCTATCCGTACTCAAGCCAGCATTATTCAACGCGTCGAATCTCAGCCCGTCACCAGCAATTGTGCTAAAACCATTGAATCTCTCTCTTTAAATGTTTACGACACAACTAAAAGTTTGCTAACCCGTTTACGCCCTAAAACCTTAGATGATTTAGGCCTAGTCGAAGCACTGGATCAACTGCTGCGTGACCTTGAATTTGAGACGCACGGCATTCAGACCCAAGTGGTTTGGACGGGGAATTCAACCGCTCAACTGCAAAAGTTAAGTGATGCCACCAAAGTGACCCTTTATCGATTGTGCCAAGAGGCGCTCAATAACGCCTTAAAATACGCGGAAGCTAGCCACATTGTGATTGAGTTTTCGTTGGCAAGTGATGTCACACTGCGCATTCACGATGATGGCATCGGTTTCAAAGCACAAGCGCAGCTGAACGGCTTTGGTTTACGGGGGATGCGTGAGCGAGTCGAGGCATTGGGTGGCCACTTTCAGATTATTAGCCACTGTCAGTCTACAACAGCCAACCACGATCTAAGCGAGAATGGCACTCAGCTTACCGTCACACTGCCCCACTTATAATCGTGGAATATAAAGCACTATGATAAATTTTCTACGCTCTCAACCACCGCAACCGCTTCTTGCATCAGCGCAGGAGGTTAACCAGCAGTACCGTTATTGGCGCTTTCACATCATGATGGCGATGTATGTCGGTTATGCGCTTTTCTACTTCACGCGTAAAAGTTTGAATTACGCCATGCCCGCGATGATTGCTGACCTCGGTTTAGATAAGAGTGATATTGGCATCATGGGCACGTTGTTTTACATCACCTATGGTATCTCAAAATTTCTGTCTGGGATTTTGTCGGACCGCTCCAACCCGCGCTATTTTATGGGCCTAGGGTTAATGGCAACGGGTTTTATCAATATTCTGTTTGGCTTTTCAAGCTCAATCAGTATGTTCATCTTACTCTGGGTGCTCAATGCTTGGTTCCAAGGTTGGGGATGGCCTTCTTGCTCTAAACTCCTGACAACTTGGTATTCGCGCTCTGAACGTGGTTTTTGGTGGGCGCTATGGAATACCGCTCATAACGTGGGGGGCGCGTTGATCCCATTACTGGTTGGCTTTCTCACTTTCCATTTTAGTTGGCGCGAAGGTTTTATTGTACCGGGCTGTTTAGCCGTTATTGGCGGGGTTTTCTTATGTTGGCGATTGCGTGATAAACCAATGACCCAAGGTTTACCCAGCGTTGGTCAATGGCGTAATGACGCCCTTGAACTGGCGCAAGAAAATGAAGGCCTCGGCCTTAGCACTAAACAGATCTTGCACACATATGTGTTAGGAAATAAGTACATTTGGTTACTCGCCTTGAGCTATGTACTGGTCTACATAGTGCGTACTGCCATCAATGATTGGGGAAATATCTACCTTACCGAGCAACAAGGCTATGATTTGATCACGGCTAATGGCGCGCTTTCGCTGTTTGAAGTCGGTGGGTTTATTGGATCGTTAGTCGCAGGCTGGGGTTCAGACAAACTGTTTGGCGGCAACCGTGGGCCAATGAACCTGATTTTTTCAATGGGCATTTTTCTTTCGGTGGCAGCGCTGTGGCTGATGCCGTTAACGGGGTTTGTATTCCAAGCCGCTGGCTTTTTTACGATTGGCTTTTTTGTCTTTGGCCCACAAATGTTAATTGGTATGGCCGCCGCGGAGTGTTCTCACAAAGATTCGGCTGGCGCAGCAACTGGGTTTGTGGGGTTATTTGCGTATATGGGCGCAGCGCTCGCCGGTTACCCGTTAGCCATCATTGTCGAGCAATTCGAATGGCGAGGTTTTTTTGTCACCATTTCTGTTTGCGCCGCTGTGATCGGCTTACTACTGCTGCCTTTCTTACAAGCTCAGTTTTCAGGCAGTGACCACCCCACGAACAATTGAACGTTATAGCCAATCCAACGTTATCGTGAGAGGGCCACAAAGCTAATTAACCAAATAAGCGCTTCCAGATACTTGGGTTACGCTGCTCGTGGTATTCAACACGCAGTTCGTCTACCGTCCGCAGCGTTTGTTGAGCTTGCTCTAAATTTCCTTGCTCAAGATCCACTTCGATTTTGTCTAATGCCACTGAAAGCTTATTAAACCCTTCTAAATAGAGATCTTGCTTCTCCGGTGGATAATTTCCTCGTTTTGACTCTTCAACCAACTGACTTAATCTCTCAATGGGTGCTTGCATTGTTTCAACGCTGGTCGCTTCTGCCGCTTGTTTAAATTCAAGCTTCATTTGTTTCATGTTCTGTTTTAAGTCAACATTAGCCGCCGACACGCTAGCCGCAAATAATGCACAAGCTGTTAATATCATTATTTTTTTCATAATTATTTCTTTTTATTCTGGCAAGAAGTGCCAAGTTTAATGGATCTCAAGATAAAAGAGGGACAAATTTTTGTCATTTTTATGACCTCTTTACGGCTTATAGTGTTTGATATTCTGCGATCGCTTTTCGCCCGCGCAGAGCTAAAAAGGCCAGAAACTGCTCGACACTGTGCGTAATCACTTTCTCAGCAGCAATACCAACGTTCTCAAGCAGTTCACTGGCCAGTTGAAGTTGGCCGATATCTTGACAAAAATGGGCATCGCTGCCAGTGGTAACATAAGCACCATGCGCTTTCGCCACCTTAGCAATTTCATAACAGCGATCGACACTCCCTACCCTGCTGTGTCCTTTTAAGGTGCTGTTATTAATTTCTATCGCAACGTGATGCTGGGCGGCGCAGGCGATCACCTCATCAAAATCAAAATCGAAATTAGGGTTACCTAAGTGCCCTAGCGCATCCACTCGTCCACCTTTAATCACATTGATTAACGCTTCGGTATGCGCTGCTTTATCGGCAGGCTGAAATACGGGCTCATGAAAACTGGCGATCACCCAATCTAAGTTTTGGTCAACAGAAGGGTGAACATCAATCTCGCCAGCACGATTCATGATGTTGGACTCAATGCCTCGGATAATGGCAACACCGTCTAAAAAGCGCGGCAAAATACGTTGATTGGAGAAGAACCAATAATGCGGCGCTCCAGGCATCGACTGCGCATGATCGGTTGTGCAAAACATTGCTAATCCATTTTCTTTAGCTGAACGCGCGTTTTCAATGAGCGTGCTGTAAGCGTGACCACTTGCATAAGTGTGAGTATGAGTATCAACGACAAGATTCATTTTAATTATTCCATTCCAACAGCGATGCTTCAGTGTAACAGCCTCGCTGATGGCACTTCAATCTAAGGGCGATATATTCACCATATCGACACTTTTTGACCGGATGAAAACACACCGATGTGAAATGGTTTTTTGCAACTTACCCACATTGAACAATACTTAGCAATGTCATCCAATTCGGAGTTGGTTATGAAACGACGTCGTTACTCACTGAGCATTCACATTACGAGTCTCTTTTTAGTACTCGCCATGGTGATCGGCATTGTATTGATTGGCATAAGTTATCACCATAGTCAGCAACTACTGACGGTAAGTGCACAAGGATTAAGTAGCGAAAACAGCAAAAAACTGGAATCAGCATTTAAACAAAGTGCCGCACCTATCTTGACTACGCTCGATTTTTTAGCTTTTAGTAACGTAATTGATCAACCGGATAAAGTCATCTCGGACCCACGCCAACTCGCCACCGTTTGGCTGACCTTCCAACGTAATCCACAGTTAGTCGCGCTCTATTATTGTGACGAAGCCGGAGCTTGTACTACATTTCGCTCGCTGAGCTTTGATAAAGCCAAACAGCGTTTTGATGCCCCCGCGCAAGCTCAGCTATTGGCTCATTACACTCAAGTTGATGGCACTAACCGCTTTATCTATTTAGACCAGAACCTTAAAAGCCTGCTCGACAAACAAGATAACAATAATAAATTTGATCCTCGCGTGCGTCCTTGGTTTACCTCGGCAAGTCAAGATGGCGCGATACGCTTAACGGAACCTTATTTCTTTTTCTTCCTACAAACGAGTGGCGTCACACTGTCACGTAGATCGGCCGATGGAAAGAGTGTGCTTGGCGCTGATTTCACGCTTGACTCACTGTCAAAACAGATGAGTACGATGGGTTTTTCTGATAGTGCTCAGCTTATTTTGTTCGATAATCAATTTAGACCACTCGCCCAACACAATACTAAGTTCGATCTACAACAAGATCCCTCACAGATTGCACAGCAGCTGCAGCAAAGTACTTTTGCACCAATATTGAATCGGGTCAGCAGCCAAACTTTGTATGAAACGGTCAATATGAATGGCACAACGTGGTCGGTGACGTTAACGCCGGTACTTTTAAACGACAATGTACGCTTGTTGCTGGCAGAAGCGGTACCGCAAGACGATTTGATCGCAGATTTGCTCTCGATGCGAGATCAGCAGATTTTTGTCGCGTTAATCATGCTCGCTATCGCTTTTGCAGTAGTTGGTTTTGTGGCGCAAAGGCTCGCCAGCCCTTTAGGTAACCTAGTGCAATTGACCGACAACATCACGCGCTTTGAATTTAAAAAGACACGCTACCCAAAAAGCCGGATCCGCGAAGTTGCCAATTTAACCCAATCGATAGAGCTCATGGAGCATACACTGCACGACTTGCTGCGACTATTACGCGAAACCGCCAGCAACCAAGAATTCGGTGTGTTAGCCAAAACGATTACCCATCAAAGCTATTTGATCACTCGAGCTGAAACTATTTTGCTCTACACTTATGCCAACGAAAATAACCAATTTATCACCGCAGCAAACCACGCCATCATTCCCTTTAAGCTTGATATCAATCAGTTGTCTCAAGAGATGCCGTGGCTACTTTCTGAACTGCGCAAAGGCCAAACGGTTCATTTATCTAAAACCGATAATTCGATGCGTAAGCATAAAGATGAGCTGTATAATTCTGATCTTTATCTTTTCCCACTGCTCAACCGAGACAAGCAGTTAGTTGGCGTATTAAACCTAGGCTACGAACGGGCCATCACTCCCGATCAGCAAGACAAACATGCATTTTTACGAGAGCTGCTCAGTTTTGCCGAAATCGCTAAAGACAATATCGACAAAATGCAGCGGCAAAAGGAGATGCTCAACTCGTTTATTGAATTGATCGCATCAGCCATTGATACCAAATCCCCTTACACGGGCGGCCATTGTCAGCGAGTTCCTGAATTAACCAAAATGATCACTAAAGCGGCGGAAAACGATCGCACCTATTTCCCACAATTTTCCATGACCAATGAAGAGTGGGAAGAGCTCACTCTCGCCGCTTGGTTGCATGATTGTGGAAAAGTGACCACGCCTGAATATGTGATTGATAAAGCGACCAAATTAGAAACGATCTACGACAGAATTCACGAAATTAGAATGCGTTTTGAGCTGCTCAAATGTCAAGCTGAAACGGACTACTGGCAAGGTGTTGCGCAAGGCAAGAACGAGCCAGATCTCAAGCAGCAGTTGCTGACGAACCAACACATCCTTGATGAGGAATTTGCTTTCGTCGCGCAATGTAATATTGGCAGTGAGTTTATGAGCGATGATGACCTTTCCCGCTTAGAGCGAATTGCGCACAGAGAGTGGAAACGGACCTTAGATGATCAACTCGGTACTTCTTGGATAGAGAACCAACGTGCAGGAGAGTCAAAATCATTGCCCACTATGGAGCGCTTGCTTGATGATAAACCCGTACACCAGTTGCACTGGGTGAACGGTTGCCGTCCACAAGATCTGTGGCAAGAAAACTTTATTTTACAACCGGGAGAACTGCGCTATAACCGAGGTGAGCTCTATAATTTGTCTATTCGTCGTGGCACGCTCACTAACGAAGAACGCTTTATGATTAATGATCACATTGTGCAAACCATCATGATGCTCAAGCGGCTACCTTATCCTGAACATATGAAAAATGTTCCTGATATTGCGGGAAGCCATCATGAACGAATGGATGGCGCGGGCTATCCAAGAGGTTTAAATGAAGAGCAGCTTTCGATCCCCGCTCGAGTGATGGCAATAGCCGATGTGTTTGAAGCACTGACCTCTAGCGATCGCCCCTATAAAAAGGCCAAAACGCTCAGCGAATCGATCGCGATCATGACCACCATGGCCACCACAGGCCATATTGATCCGAAGCTTTACTTACTCTTTTTAGAAAAAGAGATTTATCAAGACTATGCGGATCGGTTTTTACACTCCGATCAGCACAGCCCAATTGATAAAGAAGCACAGATAAAAAAAGTAAAAATTAGTTTGAAAAAGACTTTTTAAAGACCGCGAATATCTAACTCATTCTGGATCAGCACAATGCACTGCGAGGCAAACAGCATTCGAGGCCCAAGGCTGATTTTCTGTGTATTAAGGCGCTTTAAACTGTTCCAACTTTTTTTCGGCATCGGGATGTGGTCAGTAAGTAAAAAGCAGCTGTCGTCAGAAAATTGATGCTCACGGACACTTTCGCCTTTTTTATCCAGTAAATACAAGTGGTAACTTTCAGAAAGGCGTTGCACCAACTTTTCAAAACTGATGGTTTCAACCGTGAGTCCTTGCTCGACCTCTCGGGTTTGCTCTTTGCCCATACCCACGGAAACGTCTAAAGCGTGGCCTATTTTGGTCAGCAAGGCTTGCTCGTGAAAGCCACCGATATTGTGCAACTGGCTCGACTCAAAGCATAAAGTCCGCGAGAAATCTTGCGTACTTTCCAGCACTAAGTAGACCACCACGTCATCACGATGCGACTGCGCAGTAAAAATAGCGTTCATGAGTACGTGGGCCAAAATTTCAGTATGGGCTTCTTGCCCAACAGAGGCTAAAAAAGTCTGTTTATCCGTGGAAGCGGCACGGGCCCTTACAACAAAAGCTCTCATGTGACTGACTCAATTCATTCAATAAAGCACGGACTCTATCACAATCTCCATCTACTGGAATAGTGATCTACTGGTGAAGCTACGGTTCGCTCGTCAACACAGCTTTGCTTTTCGGGAGCCCCAATGAAATGAGAGTGGTCAGCAGCAGAAAACCAAACGAAACCCACAAACACGCCGCTAATCCCCAAAGTTGGAAAACCCACCCGGAAAGCACGGTACCGATTAAACGCCCCATCGCGTTTGCCATGTAGTAAAAACCAACATCAAGCGATACACCATCCCCCTTGGCATAGCTCACGATCAAATAGGAATGCAGCGATGAGTTAATCGCAAAGACCGCGCCGAAAAGCAGTAACCCCGCGATGATCACGACTTCCGGATGCCACTGCGCTTGAATGCTGTAGGCGATCAAACCAGTAATCAGCGCCAGTAGCGCCGCCCAACCGAGCGCAGATCGCCCATCCGGCACTTGGTCTGAAGCACTGCCCGTTATTTTAGGAGCAAACCCTTGGATCACGCCGTAGCCAATCACCCATAAGGCTAAAAAGCCGCCCACGGCACTGTGATCCCAACCAAAAACGCTGCCCAGATAAATGGGTAAGGCAATCACAAACCAAACGTCTCGCGCGCCAAATAAAAATAGGCGAGCCGCCGATAAAATATTCACGCTGCGCGATTTGGAGAAAATCTCTGAAAATTTCGGTTTGGTTTTGGCTTTGCCAATATCGGCTTGCAAGCTAAGCAAACTGCCGATAAAAACCAACAGCAATACCGCCGCCATAGCCGCTACCGCATATTGAAAGCCGATCCAAGAGAGCAAGACGCCACCGAGAAAAAAGCCGGCCCCTTTTAGAGCGTTTTTTGAACCCGTAAGAATGGCTATCCACTTGTAGAGTGCGCCTTGTGCATTTTCAGGGACTAACGTTTTGATCGCACTTTTTGCACTCATTTTATTGAGATCTTTTGCGATGCCCGATAACGCCTGCGCCGCCATCACCCAAGGAATGGTTAACCATGCAGCAGGTACAGCAAGCATCAAGAGCGCGAATATTTGCATGCCAAGGCCAATATTCATGGTGCGATTCAGCCCTAAACGCGCACCAAGCCAACCGCCAATCAGGTTCGTCACCACGCCAAAAAATTCATAAAAGAGAAACAAAGACGCAATCGCTAAGGTCGAATAACCCAAATCATAAAAATACAACACTACCAACATGCGCAGCGCGCCGTCAGTGACGGTAAAATTCCAATAATTAAAAGTCACTAGTATGTACTGGCGAACGTTTTGCTTGAGTTGAGACAGCATAATCACTCTCTTTGCAAAAGAGCCGCCTAAGGCAGCTCTTTGGGACTGTTATTGATTAACAAATTGTTTGATGTACTCAACTTGTACATCTTTGGTAAACGCACCCGGTCTTAATGATTGAACTTGAGTAATAATGTTTTGCAGTTCCCAACCTTTCTCCAGCAATAAATGAGCAGCAAGTAAACCAGTACGACCCGATCCACCCATGCAATGCATGGCAATCTTATCTCCCTTAGCAAGTGCCTGATGAAGTGACGGGGAGATACTTTGCCAATGCGTTTGAAACTGATGGTCGGGCGCGCAATCATCTTCAATTGGGGCATGAAACCATTGCAGTCCCGCTTGCTCAACCACTTTAGGCAAGTCACCAACGCCTTTCTCTTGCATCTCTTCGTGACTTAGAGCCGTCACCACAACGGTAACACCTTGAGATCTCAGTTGTTCAATACTCTCAACCAAAGGAAGATCTTTTGTCCCCGGGCAAGGCGTCAATACCAAACCAGCGCTGTTTTCTGCAACAGGCAGTTCCCATGTAGGATGTGTCATTTCTTTGCTCCTTTATGCCAAACCGACTTTGCGTACTAATTCTGCGGTACGCGTTGCGTAACCCATTTCGTTATCATACCAAGCGTAAATTTTCACCATGCGCTTGCCCACCACCATGGTCGAGAGTGCGTCGACAATCGTTGAGCGTTGATCGCCTTTGTAATCAATCGACACCAGTGGGCGCGCTTCAAAACCGAGAATGCCTTTGAGCTCATTTTCTGAAGCCGCTTTAAGTAGCGCGTTAACTTCTTCCGCGCTGGTATCGCGTTTCACATCAAAAATAATGTCGGTTAACGAGGCATTGGCTAGCGGCACACGCACCGCGTGACCGTTAATTTTGTCTTTCAGATCGGGGAAGATTTCCACAATCGCTGTCGCAGAACCGGTTGTGGTCGGGATAAGGCTCATACCACACGCGCGAGCGCGGCGTAGATCTTTATGCGGTGCATCCAAAATGGTTTGCGTGTTGGTCAAGTCGTGAATGGTCGTAAACGAGGAATGTTCAATACCAAGTTGCTCGTGAATCACTTTGACGATAGGCGCAATGCAGTTGGTGGTACAAGAAGCGGCCGTAACAATCTGATGTATTTGTGGATCAAAAATGTGGTCATTGACCCCAACCACGATATTGGCAATCCCCGCTTCTTTCACCGGAGCCGATACCACCACGCGTTTGACACCTTGTGCTAAATACTGATTCAAAAACTCAGATTTGCGGTGTTTGCCTGTTGCTTCGATGACCACATCACAACCAGACCAATCCACATCATTGATCGCTTTTTGTTGTGAGGTACGAATAACCTTACCGTTGGCAATGATCGCATTACCGTCGCTTGTCACTTCGTGATGCCAACGGCCTTGTATTGAATCAAATTCGAGCAAATGAGCCAAGGTCGCCGCGTCACCCGCAACGTCGTTAATTTGCACAAATTCGATCTCTGGCCAGTCAAATGACGCCCTTAATGCTAAACGACCAATGCGGCCAAATCCGTTAATTCCGACTTTAATCGACATCTTTATTTCCTTTTATCCCTTCTAAACACAGCATTCTGGGCGAGATTCCATCTCTGCCAGCCTTTGCATATCTTGTTGGTATTCTTTTTTCAGGCAGTTGGATTCCACCAGCCCTTGAATTTGTTTTCTCATCCATCCGGGCAGTTGGTCCGAGAGCCGATAAAACACCCATTGCCCTTGAATTTGTTTTCTCATCCATCCGGGCAGTTGGTCCGAGAGCCGATAAAACACCCATTGCCCTTGCCTTGTATCAACCACCACGCCACTGGAACGAAGTAGAGCCAGATGGCGAGAAATTTTCGGTTGGCTTTCATTTAACGCTTGCGTCAACTCGCCGACACACACTCGTTGCTCGCGTGCAATCATGAGCAAACAGCGCACTCGCGTTTCATCGGACAGCAACTTAAAAAACTGATGAGGTAGCATTTTACTTATCTCTGTATATGCGGATGTGCATATATATCATATAAAAAGAAATCGCTGTCAATATAAAAGTTACCGCTGACTTTTAAAGGATGATGTTAAAGCGAGAAGTAAAATAGCTGACAGCATGTTGCAGGGCTTTTGTTGCATTTTGATTACAATCGATTTCCCAATAAACCTGTTTTTGATATGCCTCTCGGCGTCTATCGTGTTGGTACATCGCATAGTTAATATCGATCACATAATCGTAAGCGGGCTCTAACCTCTGTGTCGGCTCGATGAAAGTGTAGCCAAAGTAACCCAACTTTTCCAAATGGCTTTGCTCGGGTAAGTCGATGCCGTCAATCGCTTCAAAAGTAATCTCATAGAAACTTCCAGCATTGATATACAACAGTTGAGCAGCGATACAAGCAAGGTCGGAGTTAGGGAAGCTAATCAAATGAACGGTTCTTTTATCTATCATGTTGCCAGCCCCCTTTACTGACATACTTAATTAAGTGGGTGTGTTTAGCAGAATATAGATAAAATTTCGAATTCATTCACAAATATTTCACACTGCTAAACATTCAATCACCCCATAATTACTGAATAAATAAATATATCCTGCTGATTTTTAAGAAAAACAATCTACTTATAAAACAAAAAAAGCCAGAGCGTTCATAAATTTGTCACATAAAAACCATTTTACTGTCACATTGTCCTCTCAATATTCACCTCAGCGAAACAACACAAACTGTTCACGCAAGGCTTTTCAACACAGTCTAAGTTAATGGAATTTAATGAGGGAAATATTATGAAGTTCGGACGCAATGCGCTTTTGCTTGCTTCAACCATCGCAACTGCGATCTCTGCCCCAGTAATGGCACGTGATACGATTCAGATCGCTGGCTCTTCAACTGTTTTGCCATTCTCGGCTATCGTTGCAGAAGAGTTTGGTCAAACCTTCCCACAATTTAACACGCCAGTGGTCGGTTCTGGTGGCTCAAGTGGCGGTTTACGCCAGTTCTGCCAAGGTGTGGGTGTAAATACGATTGACATCGCAAACTCATCACGCGCGATTAAATCTTCTGAAGTGGAAAGCTGCCGCGCGAATGGCGTGACAGAAATCATTGAAGTCAAAGTCGGCTATGACGGCATTGTGTTCGCATCTCGTACCGACAGTGGCACTTTTGCCCTTAAGCCAGAGCATGTGTTTAAAGCGGGTGCAGCACAAATTCTGCAGAATGGCAAAATGGTGTCAAACCCTTACACCAACTGGAAGCAAATTGACGCCTCTCTTCCTGACCAAGAAATTCTGCTTGTGATACCAGGTTCTAATCACGGCACGCGTGAAGTGTACGAAGAGAAAGTCGTTCATCCAGGTTGTGAGACTTTTGCCGAAGTCAAAGCGATGGACAAAAAAGCCAAAGGTAACTTCTGTAATGCGATTCGCACCGATGGTCGCGTAGTTGAAGTCGCTGGCGATTATACCGAAACCCTCGCTCGTCTTGATGCTCAGAAAAATGCGCTTGGTGTATTTGGCCTAAGCTTCTACGACCAAAACCGTGACCGCTTGAAAGTGGCGACCGTTAACGGCGTAACCCCAAGCTTAGATACCATTGGCAGCGGGCAATACCCAGTTTCTCGCCCACTGTTCTTCTACATCAAGAATGCTCATGTCGGTGTAGTACCGGGAATTCTCGAATACGCACAGTTTTTTGTGAGCGAACAAATGGGCGCAACGGGTAGCCAACTTGAAGCGGCAGGCCTTATCCCAATGGATGATAAAGAGCGCGCCCAGGTGTCGCAAAACATTAAAAATCGCAAACTCCTTTAAGGCTCTCTGATTAGCTTGGGCCAGTGTTTTCGGCTCAAGCTAACGCTTTAATAAGGTAAGAATAACAATGAATAATCTGATGCTGATGGTGGTACTACTGGCGGTAATGCCACTGGCTTACCACTTAGGGCTGACGTGCAGTAAAAAAGTAGCATCAACCAATGCTGGAACTCAGCGTTTACACTCTCGCCCTGTTTATCACGGCATGCTAACCCTACTTTGGTGTGTGGTTCCTGCTTTGTTAATTTGGATCGTATGGAGCCTATGTTCTCCCATACTGATTCAGCAAATGGTAGTTGATAGCCTTCCTACGGATCTGCAGCCAACGGCCGTGGAGGGTGCTCACGTACTGATGAATAAACTGCATAATATCGCCAGCGGTTTCGCTGTACTCGATAGCTTTTCTCCTCAAGAAATTACCACCGCAGACTACTTAAAGCAGTTAGAACAACGCAGCTATTTATTACTCACTGGTTTGATGGCAACGGTTGCCGCGGCCGGATTAGTCTTCAGCACTCGACAAATTCGCCCTGATCTTCGCGCACGCAACACAGTCGAACGTGCACTGCATATACTGCTGATTCTGTGTTCTGGTGTGGCGATTTTAACCACGGTAGGCATTGTTCTTTCTATGGTTGGAGAAGCGTTACGTTTCTTTAGTTTTGTTAGCCCGAGCGAATTTTTCTTCGGTACGACTTGGAACCCTCGCTTTTCAACCGTAGGAACAGAGAACCAAACCGGCTTTGGTATGTTGCCATTACTAGCAGGAACCTTTTTAATCGCGTTGATTGCCTTAATCGTCGCTATTCCTATTGGCCTGATGTGCGCCATTTATCTGGCTGAATATGCGCCAAGTCGCGTTCGCTCGATAGCCAAACCGATTATTGAAGTGCTCGCAGGCATTCCCACCATCGTCTACGGCTTTTTTGCTTTAATCACCGTAGGTCCCTTTCTGAGCGAATTGGGACAGTGGCTCCATATCGATATTCGTGCCACCTCCGCTCTAACCGCGGGGATTGTGATGGGCTTAATGGTGATTCCCTTTATTTCCTCGCTATCCGACGACATTCTTACTCAAGTGCCCAAAACACTAAGAGATGGCTCGCTTGGCCTTGGCGCAACCAAATCAGAGACCATTCGCAAAGTGGTTCTACCTGCCGCGCTACCTGGCGTGACTGGCGCAGTTTTGCTCGCCGCCAGCCGGGCGATTGGTGAAACCATGATTGTGGTTCTCGCTGCCGGAAATAGCCCAGTATTAACC
>NZ_CAWNTB010000189.1:0-64069 GCF_963877065.1 Vibrio sp. V01_P9A10T6 | reverse complement strand
CCGATTTGACCTACTGACTGGCTGCCTAATTAGGCTTGAACCCTTACTGGCTGTGCCGTGTCAGTGAGGCGGCATTATAGGGAGAACGAAGATGAGTGCAAGCGGTTTTTAATAAAAAATAAGAAAAACATCTATTTTGTTTAAATAGCAGCCACAAAGCGTCAAAAGAGAGCATTTCGCTCTCTTTTGATAGGCTTTAATCTCTCTCGATCTTAAATAAAAGCGTAGGCATCAGCAAACATGTGATCGCTTTTTGCATTTTTGTATTGGGTAAACTGTTCTCTTGCTGCTCCAGCCATATCAAAACGACCTGCAATATAAATGTCGTACGCTTCTAACGACTCGAAATCATCATTGATCGCTTGGAGTACATTGCCAACCTTACCATTCCAACTTTCATCAGCCGTTTCAACAACAGGTACAAAGTGGATGTTCTCAAATTGCTGAGCAATCTCACTCAGTTCTGTTTTTGCATAGAGTTGGTAAACGTCTTTTGCTCCCCAGTACAAATAGATAGCGTTACTTTTCTTTTGGCTAATACAGTGATCTAAAATCGAGCGTACATAGCTAAAGCCTGTTCCTCCAGCAATGAGTAGTAGAGGGCGCTCATTTTCTTTTACCCACGCATCACCGTGAGGTGCATCTATATTGACTAAACCATTGTTGCTTAATGCCGTTCTCATTTTCTCAACCACTTCCTGTGCATAAGCATTGTGCTCGGCGGCACCAATGTGCAACTCTAGTTCACCAGAACGGCAAGGGCTGCTTGCGATAGAAAATGGACGTTTATCTTTCTCACCCATTTCTACCATGAGATATTGCCCAGCTTTAAATGCAAGAACGCTTTCAGGTTGGAGGATGATTTTATAAGTATTAGAGGCTAATGGCTCAATTGACTTTACTTTACATTGGGTGGTCATGTTTTTCCTCTGACTTACTCTGCAAAAGTAAGTACTAAGTTACTTGTTGCAAAGGCTTGGCAAGGGAATATCCAACCTTGTCGCTGCTCTTCGTCAGTCAACATCGGTTCTAAGTTATATTCCACTACACCTTCTAATTTTCTGCACATACACATAGCGCATGCACCTATTTGACAACGGTGTGGAAAAGAGATGTTCTTGTTGAGCGCAGCTTCCAACACCGTTGTACCGTCTTGCACTTCAAAAGTATCGCCTTTCGGCAGCAAGATCACCGTATAAGTCATAAAATACCTAGCTCATCCCAGAGCGAGTCTATTTTGGTGACGACCTCGTGATCTTTTTGGATTGGCGTCCCCCACTCTCGCTGAACTTCACCAGAGAGTTTGTTGGTTGCATCCAGTAGGAGCTTGGAACATTGCCCTTCATTAGCTTCTATACGATCAGTATCTCGAGACGGATCCATGCGCGTGGTTATCGCCCAAATCACATCATTCCAATCTCGGATATTCACATCATCATCACAGAGCACAACAAACTTCAGGTTTGAAAATGTCTCTAAAAATGCCCATATCTTTTTTAACAGCTCTTGAGATTGACCAGCGAACGCTTTGTTCATGGATACAATCAAGAAACCATCATTAGAAAATGGCACTAAATAGATATCAACAATCTCAGAATGCTGTGCTCTAAGCTGATCCAAATGCTCAGCTTTGATCTGAGGAGCCGTTGATGGTGATGACTGTTGTCTTGTACCATCACTCTCAACATCCCATTTAATGGTAGCATCTAAGCCCATTTTGGAGCCCAGCCCCACCACTGGGGAGGCAAAATCAAGTGAATCAATCGGTGTATGCTCGATAAATAAAGTATCTCGCACTGGGTCCATATGTGTTGTCATTGCATTGATAACTGAATTCCAATCACGAGCATCGACTGATTCATCGCACACCACCACATATTTAGTGTACATAAACTGGCGAAGAAACGACCAAACCCCCATCATGACTCGCTTTGCATGACCTGGGTATTGCTTTTTCATCGTCACTACCGCCATTCGATAAGAACAACCTTCCGGCGGCAAATAAAAATCGACGATTTCAGGAAACTGTTTTTGGAGTATAGGTACAAACACTTCATTTAACGCAACACCAAGCACAGCGGGTTCATCAGGTGGGCGTCCGGTATAAGTGCTATGGTAGATAGGATTGCTGCGCATTGTGATATGCGTAACCGTAAAGACACGATGCTTTTCAACTTCATTATAGTAACCCGTGTGATCACCATAAGGCCCTTCGTCAGCATATTCGTTTGGATCTATGTAGCCTTCCAGCACAATTTCCGCACTCGCAGGCACATCTAGATCATTACTGAGCGATTTAACCACTTCTGTTTTACTGCCTCGTAGCAATCCCGCAAAAGCATATTCAGAAAGCGTATCTGGCACTGGTGTCACCGCGCCTAAAATGGTTGCGGGATCAGCACCAAAAGCCACTGAAACTGGGAAATTCTCTCCGGGGTGAGTGTCCATCCAATCTCTTAAATCTAGAGCACCACCACGATGCGCCAGCCAACGCATGATGACTTTGTTTTTACTGAGTTTCTGTTGGCGATAAATCCCGAGATTTTGTCGCTTCTTGTTTGGCCCTTTAGTGATGGTCAGCCCCCAAGTCAGAAGAGGAGCAACATCATCGGCCCAACAACTCATCACTGGGATTTTGTCTAAGTCAACATCGTTGTCCTGCCAAACAATCTCCTGGCAAGGGGCCTTGCGTAGTCGTTTGGTTGGCATGTTGAGCACTTGCTTAAATAAAGGCAATTTATCGATAGCATCTTTGAAGCCCTGTGGTGGCTCGGGCTCTTTGAGATAAGCCAGTAATTTGCCGACTTCCCTTAACTCTTGGACCTCTTTACGCCCCATGCCGATCGCGACGCGTTTTGCGGTGCCAAACAAGTTAGTGAGCACAGGAACCGTATAACCGATCGGGTTTTCAAATAGCAAGGCCGGACCTGCGGCACGCAAAGTGCGGTCGCTAATTTCCGTCATTTCATAATGAGGGTCAATCGGGCAAGTAATGCGTTTTAGTTGGCCTGTTTTTTCCAGATGGTCAACAAATTCACGTAAATCCTTAAAGCTCATAAGCCTACTACATCGCTGATTAAACTGCAGGCAGTATAACAAAAACAACCCATTAACGATCCCCAAATTTCATAGGGTTATTGAGAGAGGGCTTGCAAAATACCACGACTTTTCACCTGAGAATTACTCACCAGTAAATCCTTTAGCCAGCGGCTGTGTCCTTGCTCGACCAAAGCAGTGGCCACTAAATTGACCTCTTCATTGATTGACATTTTGGCTATCAGAAAGTCGCGGATATCAGGACGCATGGGGCTAATGCGAACTAATGCCTTAATCGCTTGTACTTTTAAACTTGGATTTTCACTGGCGGCCATGATCTGTTTTATCGCAAATTCATCGCTTACGCTGGCTAATCGTGTGAGTTCCTGCTGAATGGAGAAATCGACCCGCATCAGCCACAGGAGTTTATAGATTTTAGGATCTTCACTAACTTGAGCTAATCGAACCATCACTTGTGTGGAAGGCAACCATCCGGTCACTGGCTCTGATGTCAGTTGCTCAGTGAGCGCAGCTAAAGCACTTGGGGATAGTGTATCTAACTCGCGGATCAGTAACGTTTCGCGAATTTTTACTTGATATTGAGTCCCTGACAACCATGTTTTCAGTACTAGCTCTTGGCGCTCCGCCTTCACCAAGAAATCGAGAATGGTTTGTTCCTGCCGCCAACGCTTTAATAAACGGCTGGCTATCGCAGAAGAGTCAAAAGCTGGGGTTGAGAATTCATAGCCTTGTTCTTTTTCGACAACTTGATAAGTGGGTGCAAGCGCTTGCTGCTCTTCAATGAAGATCACCATATTCGGCGTTAGCGCGAGATCCAACTGCTCGATTTTTTGCAGCAACAGAAAACGTGCAGCTTCTTGCGGTAATAGCGCTAAACGTTGTAATGAAAAACGCAAAGAATCAAATTCATCATGTACCGCGTACTGCAATAGCTCTGCACTTTTATGGCGAATTTGTTCTTCCTGAAGCCATTTCTGAGCTGTATCAGACGTTATTTCTATAAAGGCAGCACTTGGCCACGCACAAAATAAAAATAGCGAGAGGAGAAGCGACGACAACATTCCTTGTTGCATTTTAACCTCCTTGTAACATTTAGCCTATTGTGGAAGGTTAATGGGTCAAATGCAAACAAAAACGCCACCGATAAACGGTGGCGTTGGTCATACTAAACTTAGCGTTTATTATTGACGGCGCATCGCATCAAAAAACTCATCATTAGTTTTCGTCATAGCGAGCTTATCAATTAAGAATTCCATTGCGTCACTTTCACTCATTGGGTGAACGATCTTACGCAGAATCCACATTTTTTGTAACTCATCAGGTTTAGTAAGCAACTCTTCACGACGAGTACCGCTGCGGTTGAAGTCGATAGCAGGGAAGACACGTTTTTCCGCAATTTTACGGTTAAGGTGCAATTCCATGTTACCTGTACCTTTAAACTCTTCGTAGATAACTTCATCCATTTTAGAGCCGGTATCAACCAGTGCCGTCGCAATAATCGTTAAACTACCGCCTTCTTCTACATTACGAGCCGCACCGAAAAAGCGCTTAGGGCGTTGCAATGCGTTGGCATCCACACCACCAGTCAATACTTTGCCAGATGACGGGATCACTGTGTTGTAAGCACGAGCTAAACGTGTGATGGAATCAAGCAGGATAACGACATCTTTCTTATGCTCAACCAAACGTTTTGCTTTTTCGATCACCATTTCTGCCACTTGTACGTGACGTGAAGCTGGTTCATCGAACGTAGAAGCAACCACTTCGCCTTTCACAAGGCGTTGCATTTCCGTTACTTCTTCAGGACGTTCGTCAATCAGTAGTACCATCAACACACAATCAGGATGGTTGTTAGCAATACTTTGCGCGATATTTTGTAGCAACATGGTTTTGCCCGCTTTTGGCGGAGCAACAATCAAACCACGCTGGCCTTTACCAATCGGAGAGGCAAGGTCTAGAACTCGTGCCGTAATGTCTTCTGTCGAGCCATTACCACGCTCCATGATCATACGTTCATTGGCATGCAGTGGAGTTAAATTCTCAAATAAAATCTTGTTACGTGCATTATCCGGTTTGTCGTGGTTAACGGTGTTAACTTTTAACAATGCGAAATAACGTTCGCCTTCTTTTGGTGGGCGAATTTTGCCGGATACTGAGTCACCGGTGCGTAAGTTGAAACGGCGAATTTGGCTTGGTGATACGTAGATATCATCAGGGCCAGCTAAATATGAACAGTCGGCGCTACGTAAGAAACCAAAACCGTCTTGAAGAATTTCCAAGACCCCATCACCAAATATATCTTCACCACTTTTTGCGTGCGCTTTTAGGATGGAGAAGATGATGTCTTGTTTTCTTAGACGCGCTAGGTTTTCGAGGCCTAGGCTCTCACCAAGTTTCACAAGATCAGACACAGGTCTGTTCTTCAATTCTGTTAGATTCATTGTGGTGGATACTTGTTTAGTCAAAATAGGATCTATTTTCTAGTTAAGATGGATTTTGGTCTCAGGATCGACCAAGAAGTGAACACTTGTCTAATTAACGTGCGATAAACTAGCACTAAATAATAGCCTAGTCTAGAGTTTGTTTCTTTTCAAAAAAACAAAGCCGTGCATCAGAAAATGTACGGCTTTGCGATACCTGTTATAGGTTTGCGTCCAAAAACTCTTTCAATTGAGTTTTTGATAACGCACCAACTTTCGTTGCAGCGACGTTGCCATTTTTGAACAGCAGCAAGGTTGGGATGCCACGAATACCAAACTTAGGTGGAGTACCTGCGTTGTGGTCGATATTTAATTTACCGATAGTCAGTTTGCCTTCGTACTCGCTAGCGATTTCATCCAAAATTGGCGCAATCATCTTACAAGGACCGCACCATTCTGCCCAAAAATCAACAAGAACAGGGCCTGCAGCTTTGATTACATCGTTCTCAAAACCATCATCTGTAAGCTGCAAAATCTTATCGCTCATCTTCCACTCCAATATGTTTTTCTGCACTGATTATAAGCTAACCAGTAAATAGATGCTCTATTGGAATGTATTTACTTTCGTATTGCAAGCTTAAGCTGATATTCTATGGCGATGAAAAAGACACATATCACAGAGCAAAAGTTCGCCGATTTGGGATTACATCCTCAAGTTGTTGAAGGATTGGAAAAAAAAGGGTTCGATTACTGTACCCCGATCCAAGCCTTGGCGTTGCCGGTACTGCTCACCGGCCAAGACATTGCAGGCCAGGCCCAAACAGGGACTGGTAAAACGCTTGCGTTTCTCGCTGCTACTTTTAACCACTTACTAACAACCCCTGAACATGAAGGGCGAAAACCGACGCAGCCGCGTGCCATTATTATGGCCCCGACTCGTGAGTTAGCGATTCAAATTTATAACGACGCCGAACCTCTGATTGCCAGTACTGGTATCAAAGCTGCGCTGGCTTACGGTGGTGAAAGCTACGATAAGCAGTTGTCTAAGCTGCAAGATGGTGTCGACATATTGATCGGTACAACAGGACGTATCATCGATTTCTACAAACAACACGTGTTTAACTTGAATAATATTCAAGCAGTTGTGCTGGATGAAGCTGATCGCATGTTTGACCTTGGTTTTATCAAGGACATCCGTTTTCTGTTTCGCCGTATGCCAGAACCTAAAGAGCGCCTGAACATGCTGTTTTCAGCCACGCTTTCTTATCGCGTTCAAGAGTTGGCGTTCGAGCACATGCATAACCCTGAGCACGTGGTTGTTGAACCAGAACAAAAAACTGGCCATCGCATCCAAGAAGAGCTGTTCTACCCGTCTAACGAACATAAGATGGCGCTATTACAGACACTGATAGAACAAGACTGGCCAGATCGCGCCATCATTTTTGCCAACACAAAACACCGCTGCGACTCTATTTGGGGTCATTTAGCTGCAGATGGGCACCGTGTCGGCTTGCTAACGGGCGACGTACCACAGAAGAAACGTGAAAAGATCCTTGAGCAATTCACTACCGGTGATGTAGACATTCTTGTTGCAACCGACGTGGCAGCGCGAGGCTTACACATTCCTCAAGTCACACACGTATTCAACTACGACTTACCTGATGACTGTGAAGACTACGTGCACCGTATTGGTCGTACAGGTCGCGCAGGAGAGAGTGGTCACTCGATTAGCTTTGCCTGTGAAGAGTACGCCATTAACCTAACAGCGATTGAAGAGTACACCGGGCACGCGGTTCCTGTTTCTGATTACGATGCATCGGCGTTGATTGAAGACTTACCACCGCCAATTCGTCTGCGTTCTCGTAATCCTCAGCAGCGCCGTACTAATAACAATGGCCCTCGTACTGGCAACCGTAAGCCACAAAGTCGTCGCCCACGTCAACCGCATCAAAGTAATAAGGGTTCGTAATCCATTTATGAGTAAAGCCGTCTCCTCGCCGCTCTACGCTGCCATCGACCTTGGGTCGAACAGTTTTCATATGCTCATCGTGCGTCATATTGATGGCAGTGTACAAACGATGGCCAAAATAAAGCGCAAAGTACGCTTGGCCGCCGGGTTAGATGATAACAACGCTCTTAGCCAAGAAGCGATGCAGCGAGGATGGGACTGCCTCAGTTTATTTGCGGAACGACTACAAGATATACCCGCCAGCAATATCCGTATTGTTGGCACTGCCACACTGCGTACAGCCACCAACGTTGAGCTGTTTTTAACTCAAGCCAACCAAATACTCGGCCACCCAATTCAGGTTATTTCCGGTGAAGAAGAGGCGGCCACTATCTATAAAGGAGTGGCGCACACTTCAGGTGGCTTAGGACGACGCTTGGTTGTCGATATTGGTGGGGCCAGTACTGAACTCATCATTGGTGAAGGGTTCGATGCCAAAGCGTTAACCAGTTTAAAAATGGGCTGCGTCACTTGGCTTGAGCGCCATTTTAAAGACAGACAGCTTAACGCGGCTAACTTTAATCGAGCGATTGACGCTGCAAAACAGACGTTAGCGCCGATCCTTGAGCAGTACACACAGTTAGGTTGGGATGTGTGCGTGGGTGCCAGTGGCACAGTTCAAGCGTTGCAAGAGATTATGCTGGCGCAAGGGATGGATGAGGTGATCACTCATACCAAATTAAAACGCTTGCAAAAACAAGCGATGCTCGCCGATCATTTGGAAGAGCTTGATATTGAAGGCTTAACTTTAGAGCGAGCGTTAGTTTTCCCAAGTGGCCTCTCGATTTTAATTGCCATCTTTGAACTGCTCGAGATTGAATCGATGACCTTAGCTGGCGGCGCATTGCGTGAAGGCTTAGTGTATGAAATGGTCGAAGAGCTGCGCCAAGATGACATTCGGACGCGGACCATCAATAGCGTTCAAGTGCGATATCAAATTGATGTTGACTACGCCAAGCAAGTGGCTCAGCTTGCCCAATCCCTGCTCAAACAGTGTGGTGGGGAAGATTGGATTGCGGAACCGCAAGCTGAAATGCTGCTAATTACCGCCGCACAATTGCATGAAATAGGGTTAGCGATTGATTTAAAAAAAGGCGGTGAACACAGCGCCTACCTGTTACAAAACCTCGACTTACCAGGTTATACTCGTGCGCAGAAACACTTTCTAGGCGAAATTGCTCGTCGTTATCGCGAGCAGCTTTCTTCATTGCCAGAGCAGTACGCTCTGTCGGGCAACAGCGCCAAGCGGGTGTTACGTTTACTGCGCCTTGCCGTATTGCTCAGCCATCGCCGTAACGAGGCACTACAACCTAAATTTACATTACAAGCTCAAGGTGACCAACTGACTCTTCGGTTATCCGCCAAATGGTTAGCGGCCAATCCCCTTACCACCGCCGAGCTGGATATTGAAGCAAACCGTCAAAGCGACATTGGTTGGCCACTCATTATCGACCCATCATAGTCATAAGATGCAGAAACATAAAAAGCCCGAGCAGCACTTGCTCGGGCTTTGACTTTCGATCTTCACTGTCTACGACTTATCACTCAACTACTGAGCATTAATCCCAACGGTCCGAAAATCAGGGTTGACCGCGGTGAGCTTCCGGATCAAGTAATTGAGCAGCACACCGTACATCGGCACAAACAGGCCTAAACTGATCACCAGTTTAAAACCATAATCGACCAAGGCAATTTCGGTCCAATGTTCAGCCATGAATGGATCGGGGCTTTGATAGAAAGCAATCGCAAAAAAAGCGACCGTGTCTAAGGCATTACCGAATAATGTAGAACATGTTGGCGCAACCCACCACTGCTTCATCTGGCGCAGACGATTAAACACATGCACATCCATAATTTGCCCTAGCAAATACGCCATAAAACTGGCAATCGCAATACGAGCAACAAACAGATTAAACTCATGAAGCTGAGCAAGCCCTTGGAATTGACCTTCAAAAAACAGCACCGAGAGTGCATAAGAGACAATCAAAGCCGGTAACATCACTAAGAAAATGATTTTACGAGCCAACGCTGCACCAAAAATACGCACAGTGAGATCCGTTGCCAGAAAAATGAATGGGAAAGTAAACGCGCCCCAAGTGGTATGTAAACCGAATACAGTGAAGGGCAGCTGAACTAGATAATTGCTTGATGCAATAATGATCAAATGAAATAGCACTAAAAGTGCCAAAGCTTTGCGCTGCTGCGCAAGGGTAAAGTAACTCATTGTGTACCTTTTTAGTTTGTTTTGGGGGCGAGGGAACCCAAATCGAAGAATTAGTCTTGCATTAATTTATAGGCCTAACACGCGATCATATTCAAATCACGAGACCAGCGGCGGGCGATTATACAGCAATAAACCCCCTCGACAAGCCTTGAAATAAGAGCAAACGTTTACCCATTGAAGAAAATATAACCATTTCAAAATTCCCCTTTCACAGCTAAAGGCCGACCTTTTTGTTGTGAAAATCTATGGGAACGTGCTACTCTTCGCCTCCATTTTTTCTGGCCTTATTTTCATTCTCTAGGATGAAACTCTCTGGGTCAGTGCTATCTTTTAACATGTTGGTAGACGCAAATATCAGCATTCAATCCTAACCTAACGTGGAACAGAACAGATGGGCAAAGGTACTCTTTATATCGTCTCTGCACCTAGTGGTGCAGGCAAATCAAGCTTGATCTCCGCGATGTTGGAAACCAACCCAACCTATGCGATGAAAGTCTCTGTTTCACATACCACACGCGGCATGCGCCCGGGCGAACAAGATGGTGTTCACTACCATTTTGTGCAAAAAGAGCTGTTTGAAGAGTTGATCACTACAGGTGAATTTCTCGAACATGCTGAAGTATTTGGCAACTACTACGGCACCTCCAAGGTATGGATTGAAAATAACTTAAACAAAGGTATTGACGTTTTTCTTGATATTGACTGGCAAGGCGCGCGTCAAATACGCGACAAAATGCCGGATGCAAAAAGTGTGTTTATCCTTCCTCCTTCAAAAGAAGAATTGGAACGCCGCTTGAATGCTCGTGGTCAAGACAGTGAAGCCGTCATTGCTAAACGTATGAATGAAGCTCAAGCTGAAATCTCGCATTACACCGAATACGACTATGTCATCATAAATGATGATTTCGATGTGGCATTAATGGATTTCAGAGCTATTTTACGTGCTGAACGATTGAAGCAAGACAAGCAAGCTGCTAAATATAACAGCATGCTCAACGCGCTACTGGCGGAATAATCATCCGCTCAAACAAGGCAAAGTCTATCGCTAGTATAAACAAAGATTAGACTGTATACTTTCTCGTCATTTAAAAATTTTTAGTTAACTATTTGGAGTTCTCATGGCACGCGTAACTGTTCAAGACGCTGTTGAAAAAGTGGGCAATCGTTTCGACCTAGTTCTGATTGCGGCTCGCCGCGCTCGTCAAATGCAAACTGGCGGTAAAGATTCATTGGTGCCAGAAGAGAACGATAAGCCAACCGTTATCGCTCTGCGCGAAATCGAAGAAGGTCTTATCACGAAAGATGTGCTTGATGCTCGTGAGCGCCAAGAGCAGAAAGAGCAAGAAGCCGCAGAATTGGCCGCCGTAAGCAGCATCGCTCACAACCGTTAATTCTGCCATTCAAATTCAACAACCTTCCGGGCCTATAATTTGTATCTATTTGATAGCCTTAAAGACGTTGTCCAAGAATACCTAACAGAGCCTCAAATTGAGGCTCTGCGTCAATCTTATGTGGTCGCACGTGAAGCCCATGAAGGGCAAACCCGTTCTAGCGGCGAACCTTACATTATTCACCCTGTTGCGGTTTCTCGAATTTTGGCTGATATGCGCCTTGATTTGGAAACGCTACAAGCAGCGTTATTACATGATGTCATCGAAGATTGCGATGTCACTAAAGACGATCTTGAAGCGCAATTTGGTCACGCCGTGGCGGAGTTGGTAGACGGGGTTTCTAAACTCGACAAGTTGAAATTTCGTGATCGTAAAGAAGCCCAAGCCGAGAACTTTCGTAAGATGGTACTGGCAATGGTGCAAGATATTCGCGTTATTCTCATCAAACTTGCTGACCGCACACACAATATGCGTACCCTTGGCGCATTGCGCCCGGATAAAAAGCGCCGTATTGCCCGTGAAACGTTAGAGATTTACGCGCCTCTTGCTCACCGCTTAGGGATTCATAACATCAAGACTGAGCTAGAAGAGCTTGGCTTTGAAGCATTGTACCCAAATCGTTATCGCGTATTGAAAGAAGTGGTAAGATCCGCTCGCGGTAACCGCAAAGAGATGATCCAACGCATCCACAGTGAAATTGAAGGCCGCTTGCAAGATTTCGGTTTGAAAGCACGCGTGGTCGGCCGTGAAAAGAACCTGTTCTCCATCTATAACAAGATGAAAACCAAAGAGCAGCGCTTTCACACCATTATGGACATCTACGCTTTTCGAGTCGTGGTCGACACTGCAGATACTTGTTATCGTGCATTAGGCCAAGTTCATAGCTTGTACAAACCTCGCCCGGGGCGCATGAAAGATTACATCGCCGTACCCAAAGCGAACGGCTACCAATCTTTGCATACCTCGATGGTCGGCCCACACGGCGTCCCAGTTGAAGTGCAGATCCGCACTGAAGACATGGAACAGATGGCCGACAAAGGTGTTGCTGCTCATTGGTCTTACAAAGGTAATGGCGAACGCACTGGCACCACCGCGCAAATTAAAGCACAGCGCTGGATGCAAAGCCTACTTGAGCTACAACAAAGCGCTGGCAACTCGTTTGAGTTTATTGAGAACGTTAAGTCGGATCTTTTCCCTGATGAAATCTACGTCTTCACCCCCAAAGGCCGCATCGTTGAGCTGCCTGTCGGGGCGACTGCGGTTGATTTTGCCTACGCGGTACACACCGATGTCGGTAATACCTGTGTTGGAGCTCGTGTTGATCGAAACCCTTATCCGTTAAGTAAATCACTGAAAAACGGCCAAACGATTGAAATCATCAGCGCACCTGGGGCTCGTCCTAATGCCGCTTGGCTCAACTATGTGGTCACGTCTCGCGCTCGTACTAAGATACGTCAAGTGCTTAAAACCATGCGCCGTGAGGAATCGATCACACTTGGTAGACGTTTGCTCAATCACGCGCTGGGTGATCTTTCACTCAGTGACATCAGTGACGAGAACATTAAGCATGTGATTGGTGAGCTTAAAATGGCCACGGTCGATGATCTGCTGGCCGCAATTGGTTTAGGCGAACTGATGAGTATTGTCATTGCGCGTCGTCTGCTTGGCGATGCTGATGAGCTGACCGAAGTGGAAAGCAATGATGGCAAACCGAAAAAGAAACTGCCGATCCGCGGCGCTGAAGGTATTTTGCTCACGTTTGCTAACTGCTGCCACCCCATCCCAGACGATCACATCATTGCGCATGTATCTCCGGGTCGTGGTTTAGTGGTGCATCGTGAAACCTGCCCTAATGTTCGTGGCTACCAAAAAGAGCCGGATCGTTACATGGCGGTTGAGTGGTCTAAAGATTACGACCAAGAGTTCATCACCGAACTGAAAGTGGACATGCAAAACCACCAAGGTGCGTTAGCGGAACTGACGAATGTAATCTCGAAAACAGGTTCCAACATTCATGGCCTCTCCACCGAAGAGCGTGATGGACGTTTGTATACTGTTACTGTGCTGCTGACCACCAAAGATCGCATTCACTTAGCAAACATCATGAAAAAAATTCGTGTGATGCCTCATGCACTGAAAGTGCGACGCCGGAAAAATTAAACTATCCAAATAAATAAAACCCCTTGCGGCTAACCACTCATGGGGTTTTTTATTTTCCGACACCCTACCTCCATCTTGCATTTTAGGCGTCACTATTCAAATTAGCCGATGGCCTGCCGCTTATCGACCATTACATGATTTTATGCTGTACAAAAAAACAGTTCGATGGTTGAATAATACATAACGATACTGTTAATGAGCCTTGTTATGTCACAGCTACTGTCCGCGATTCCTCTCACCTCACTCTCTGGCGTGGGCGCTAAAGTGGCTGAAAAACTGGAAAAAGTTGGCTTAATCAGTGTGCAAGATCTGCTGTTCCATCTCCCTTTACGTTATGAGGACCGCACACGGATCTACCCTATTGCTAAATTGCATCCCGGGCTTTGGGCCGCCGTGCAAGGTAAAGTCATGGCGGTGGATACGGTTTTTGGCAAACGCAAAATGCTCACAGTAAAAATAAGCGATGGTAACGGCACCATTACGCTGCGTTTTTTTAACTTTACGGCTGGGATGAAAAACAATTTTGCTGAAGGTAAGTTAGTGCACGCTTACGGTGAAATTAAGCGTGGTGGATTCGGCCTTGAAATTGTTCATCCTGATTATAAATTTTATGCTCCTCAGCAACAGCCAGATGTCGAAGCTAACTTAACACCCGTTTATCCAACAACCGATGGCCTACGCCAACTCACGCTACGCACACTCACTGATCAAGCATTAAGTTTACTCGACAAAGCCGCCGTACAAGAATTGCTACCCGCCGGGTTGTATGATCACCAAATTACGCTCTCTGAAGCGCTGCATATCATTCACCGGCCGCCACCGGGCATTAACCTGCAACTGTTTGATGAGGGGAAACACCCGGCGCAGGTTCGCTTAATTATGGAAGAGCTGTTGGCGCAAAACCTCTCCATGCTGGCTGTACGCCATCAAGGCCAGCAAGATATCGCATTGCCGCTGGCTGGGTCTGGCAAACTCAAACAACAACTGCTTGCACAACTGCCTTTCTCTCCCACCAAAGCACAAACACGTGTTGTGACAGAGATCGAAGCCGATCTGGCACAAGCTCACCCCATGATGCGTTTAGTACAAGGTGATGTGGGCTCAGGGAAAACCTTGGTCGCTGCATTAGCCGCCGCACGTGCTATCGAACATGGCTATCAAGTAGCATTAATGGCACCGACGGAATTGCTGGCCGAGCAGCACGCAATTAACTTTGCCAACTGGTTTGAAGCAATGGGCATCCAAGTCGGCTGGCTGGCGGGTAAATTAAAAGGCAAAGCGAAAGAAACAGAACTAGCTCGCATTGCCAGCGGTGAGGCAAAAATGATAGTGGGTACTCACGCTCTTTTCCAAGAACAAGTTGAATTTCATCACCTTGCGCTCGTCATCATTGATGAACAACACCGCTTTGGCGTCCACCAGCGTTTAGAACTGCGTGAGAAAGGGGCGAAGCAAGGCGCGTATCCGCACCAGTTGATCATGACCGCAACGCCGATCCCACGAACTTTAGCGATGACTGCTTACGCTGATTTAGAAACCTCCGTTATTGATGAACTGCCACCGGGACGAACGCCCATTCAAACTGTCGCAATCCCAGATACAAAGCGTGATGATATCGTCGAGCGCGTACGTCATGCCTGTTTGAGTGAAGGAAAACAGGCTTATTGGGTCTGTACTTTGATTGATGAGTCTGAGGTGCTAGAAGCGCAAGCCGCCGCCGACACAGCGCAAGAGCTACAACGCACTCTGCCCGATGTCAAAATCGGTTTGGTGCATGGCCGAATGAAGCCAAGCGAAAAACAAGCGGTGATGCAAGCCTTTAAAAACAATGAGCTGCACTTGCTGGTTGCCACAACGGTGATTGAGGTTGGCGTTGACGTGCCGAATGCGAGCTTGATGATCATCGAAAACCCTGAACGTTTGGGCTTAGCACAGTTGCACCAATTACGCGGCCGCGTAGGGCGAGGCTCTGTCGCTAGCCACTGCGTATTGCTTTACCATGCACCGCTATCGAAAACCGCGCAAAAGCGCTTGGGCGTACTGCGTGAGAGCAATGACGGTTTCGTAATTGCTCAGCGAGACTTAGAAATTCGCGGTCCGGGTGAGCTGCTTGGTACCAAACAGACCGGCCTCGCGGATTTCAAAATTGCGGATTTAGTCCGTGACCAACGTTTAATTCCTGAAGTACAGCGCATTGCTCGCTACTTACACGACCATTATCCAAGCCACGCGACCGCCATTATCGATCGCTGGTTAGGAGAGAAGGACATCTACGCCAAAGCATAAGATTGTTCGTTCTGTATTCCCCTCTCCCTTACACAGCAAAGCAAACGTTTGCTTTCTTGCGTAAACCCTCTATAATTTCGCCAATTTTTTTAGTGAACTACTCACTTATCCAGTCCGAGCAGATTCTGATTAACAGCAATCACAGATGACGTGTCTGCTCCACTTAGTGCTCCCACTCAGCGAACGCTAAGACAACAACGCACCATTAGGAAAACAGTATGACTATCCACAACGCTTCGCGTAAGTCTGATTTGGTTTATCAACTCAACGATAGGCCACCGCTACCCCAAACCATTTTCGCCGCTTTACAACATTTGCTAGCCATGTTTGTTGCGGTCATCACCCCTTCGCTTATTATTTGCCAAACACTTGGTGTTTCTGCCGAACAGACCAACACCATCATCAGCATGTCGCTGTTTGCATCTGGCTTATCCTCCTTTATCCAGATCCGCACCATTGGCCCGATTGGCTCCGGTTTACTTTCTATCCAAGGCACCAGTTTTAACTTTCTTGGGCCAATTATTGGCGCAGGCTTGTCATTAAAAGCGGGTGGTGCAGATATCAGCACTATGATGGCGGCGATCTTTGGCACCATTTTAGTCGCTTCTTTTGCTGAAATCCTATTATCACGAGTGCTGCAATACGCGCGCCGCGTGATCACGCCGCTAGTGTCAGGCATTGTGGTCACCCTGATAGGCTTAACACTGGTACAAGTTGGTTTAGTTTCTATGGGTGGCGGCTATGCTGCGCTCAGCGATGGCACTTTTGGCAGCTTAGACAAACTGGCGCTGGCGGGAACCGTGCTTGGACTTATCGTGCTGCTCAACCGCTCAAGTAACCCATACATTCGCGTAGCATCGATTGTGATTGCGATGTTCGTCGGTTATATCATGGCCTACTTGATGGGGATGGTGAACACTGATTCACTGAGTGAGACTGCCCTGATTGCCCTACCAATACCTATGCAGTTTGGTTTGGGTTTTGATTGGTCACTCTTTATTCCTCTGGTACTGATTTTCTTGATCACAGCATTGGAAGCGATTGGTGATATCACCGCCACTTCTGAAGTGTCGGGCGAACCTGTCAAAGGGCCGATTTACATGAAGCGTATTAAAGGTGGTGTACTGGCTGATGGTTTGAACTCCGCGCTGGCGGCGGTCTTTAACAGTTTTCCCAACTCGACCTTTAGCCAAAACAATGGCGTAATTATGCTCACCGGGGTTGCCAGCCGTTATGTGGGTTACTTTATTTCCGCCATGCTGGTGTTGCTCGGCCTGTTCCCAGGCGTGGCAAGCTTTGTACAATTGATTCCTGAACCGGTACTTGGCGGTGCAACCATCGTCATGTTCGGCACCATTGCAGCCGCGGGTGTGCGTATTATTTCCCGTGTGGATCTCGACCGCCGCGCGATTTTAATCATGGCGCTGTCGTTTTCGATGGGGTTAGGCATTGCGCAAAAGCCAGAGATTCTGCAATTTATGCCCGAGTTCATTAAGAGCATTTTTTCATCCGGCGTAGCGGCTGGCGGCATCACCGCCATTTTGCTCAACTTGCTACTGCCAGAAAAATTGCCACGCGAAGAAGAAGAACTCGAAGAGCTCAAAACCAACTGATTGCATGGATGTGCCCAAAAACTTCGGTCAGCAGCCGAAAAGGCATAAACCGTAAACACAATGGGCTCAACTGAGCCCATTGTGTTATTTAGTGAATAAGCCCCTATTTGGTCGGGAAGCTCAGCTGCGCTTTGAGTCCACCTTCACTGCGGTTACTCACCACAACGCTGCCATGATGCTGGCTAACAATCCGTTTTACTATCGCCAAACCAAGTCCAGTGCCTTCACTGCCGCGCGCCGTATCACCACGCGTAAAAGGTTCAAACACTTTACTCACTTGGCTAGGATCAATACCCGGGCCATTATCTTCGACGCAAACCCAAGCCATTTTGTTATCTGCGGTACTGCCCGTGCTCACCTTAACCCAACCATTGCCATAACGAATGGCGTTCACCACTAAGTTGCTCACCGCGCGTTTAATGGCGATCGCATTGCCAAAGGCTGGCTGCATTGGTAAATGCAGCGCGACATCGATTTTGATCTCGTAGCCCCCTTCGGCAGTGGCGACATCATTGGCGATCTCATTGAGATCAACGGCGGTAAAGGTCTGTTTATTGACGGGTTTAAGGTAGTCCATAAACTGACTGATGATCTCGTTACACTCTTCCGTATCACTGATGATCCCTTCGGCTAGATAACTCTCTTCTGGAGACATCATTTCCGTGGCTAAGCGAATACGAGTCAGCGGTGTACGTAAGTCGTGGCTGATCCCCGCCATCAATAATGAGCGATCCTCTTCAAGCGCTTGGATCCCTTTCGACATTTGATTAAACGCCAACGTCACCGCGCGAATTTCAGAAGCGCCTTTGAGTGGCAATGGTGGCGGATTCTCACCTCGGCCAACGGCTTTGGCGGCTTTTTCTAAGGCAATTAAGGGACGATTTTGCAGACGAATAAACAGCCATCCCCCTAAGACGATCAGTAACGCCATCACCAAACTATTGTGAAATAGTGGCGCAAAATCCTCTTTTTGCAGCTCAGAGAGAGGGATGCGTATTAATGACCCTGGAAAAGAGTCCACTTTCATCCATAAAATATAACTCTCTTTACCCAAAATCATCCGCACATCGGTCGGCGAGCCGAGCTCATTGCTCATCTCCTCGCTCATCAAATCAATGCTGATGGCATCGTGATACTCTTGGGCCATCTCACTCTCTTCACTATGAATGGTGACGCCCAATTGTTCTAACACTCGGCGGCGCTGTAAGGCGTCCATTCCCAGCTTCGATGTATTATTCGCCGCATCGTCCAGCATTAAGTTGATCTCATGGCCCAAAATCTTATTGAACTGCTGCAAACTGGGCATCAAAGCATAGTTAAATACGGCGTAATAAGAATACACTTGGCTGGCGATCAGCAATGAAAAGAAGAGCAAAATCGATTGAGTAAAGGAACTGCGAATGCGCATAGGAAAACCCGCTATGAACGTACTATCAAAAAGGCGACAAAAAAGCTCCTGTGGGTTAACCGACAGGAGCTGATTGAAATTTAAGACTCTTTACCATCTGGAACGAAGACATAACCTAAGCCCCATACCGTTTGTATGTAGCGTGGTTTGCTTGGATCCACTTCAAGCATGCGACGTAAACGCGAGATTTGCACATCAATCGAGCGCTCCATTGCGGAGTATTCACGCCCTCTTGCCATATTCATCAACTTATCGCGCGACATTGGCTCACGCGCATTGGTGACTAGGGTCTTCAATACGGCAAATTCACCGGAAGTGAGCGGCATCGGCTCATCGCCACGGAACATTTCGCGGGTACCTAAATTCAGGCGAAACTCACCAAATTCAACCACCGACTCTTCAGCACTTGGCGCGCCGGGGGCTTCAATCACTTGGCGACGTAGCACGGCTTTGATTCGCGCCAGTAGTTCACGCGGGTTAAACGGTTTGGGCAGGTAATCATCCGCACCCACCTCCAAGCCAACAATACGATCCACTTCGTCGCCTTTGGCGGTCAGCATTAAAATCGGCAACATGTTATTGGCGTTACGCAAGCGGCGGCAAATAGACAAACCATCTTCACCCGGCAACATCAAATCAAGCACCATTAGGTGGAAGTTTTCACGAGTGAGCAGGCGATCCATCTGTTCGCTATTGGCGACACTACGCACCAGAAAACCTTGCTCTGACAAGTAACGCTCAAGCAATGCACGTAAACGCGCATCATCATCCACCACTAAAATTTTATAGTTTTCTTGCATCTGAGATCCCACCTAATTCTGAGCTTCAGCCAATATCAAACCGAGCGAGTAAAATGTAACACCGTTGCGGCTAAAATCATGCAAAGAATTGTTAACGTTTATGTCTTTTGTCGCGCTTCGTTGTTAGACACTAAGCGGATGACATCGTTTGTCAGTTCGGCTCTTTATCAAAGCGGCCAAAACGATAGCGATAGCCTAAACCAAAGGCAATATCGGTGCTGTTGTTGGCATTAAACATATTTTCGACCACAGTAACTTCAATCGCTGAATGGCTCATTTGATAACGATACCCCAAAATAAACTCGGTCGATGGTTTAGAAAAGTCATCCTCCCCCGTTGAAAGGCCTTGATAGAATGAGACCTGCCCAATCAGATAATGGCGTTCTAACCACTGATATCGATAACTGGTACCCATCGACCAAGTACTCGAATGATACTGTGTTTGGCCTGGTACATTGGTCGGGTTGCGAAAGGTGATAGCCAACAGCGTATCAAGTGCATGCTTACCTCTTCGGTAGCCATAATTAAGCTGCACCGCTTGTTCAAACTCGGATAGGTTGAATATTCCATGGTGTGGATCGTTGTAATAGAGTGAAGCTCCCAATGATAAACCGTGATGAGACTTATCCACCAGCTGGTACTGTAAATAACTGGTCAACGCACGGCTCAATGTCTCGCCTCGGAACGCTTCCTGATCAATGCCGTACTCTGGCATTTGAATGATGAAGCGATCGTTATCGACATCCTCACGCCCATTTTGATCAATGCCAAACCAGTCATGAAAAGCAAGTGTTAAGCCATCTAAATGATTATTGGCAGCAAAGTTCCAACGATAATTAAACTCAACCTGCCACTTCGAAGTGAGCTGCCATTTACCGCCCATTGCAAGCTGATTCTGGTAATAATCCAAACTATAGTGGGGAGTGATCGCCCAAATGCTGGCGATAGTCGCGCTGGTGTAGAGCTCCACTTCTTCCTCTTGCATCGAAAAGCCGGAGCGAAGTTGTGCAGAAAGGCTATTGGTATGCAGTGGCGATTGCACATAGCTTTGCGCAGGCCCGTAGTCAATGTCCGCCCACGCCGAGGGGATGGAAAGAGAAAAGAGAATAAACCAACAAATGCACTTACACTCCGTCATGCATACTCTCCGGCCAAAGCAACCTTTTGAATATATTAGACAATCATTAACGCTTAGTGAGTGACCATATCCCTTAATGATGATCTACCGTACACATTAAGTGTATGCGCTAATTCAGAAATATCATGAGATAGTGCTAACTTTTTCCGCAAGCTAGGGCGTTTTCAAATTCGGATTATCAAATTTTTTTTGAAAATGAATTAAGCAAGAGGCGGTTTCTTGTTTGGACTCAGTCCGTTATCTTAGCGCCATCTCGAATGTTATCTTCCCTAGGAGGGAAAAATGAATATTGTTCAAGCATCGCAAGCGCGCTATTCCACCAAAGCGTTTGACACCAACCGTAAACTGACTGAACAGCAAGTCGCTGATATTAAAGAACTGGTACGCATGAGCGCCTCTAGCGTCAATTCGCAGCCTTGGCATTTTATTTTGGCGGCTAGCGAGGAAGGCAAAACGCGTATCGCCAAAGCGGCGCAAGGTCAATTTTCCTTTAACGAACGCAAAATTTTGGATGCGTCTCACGTGATGGTGTTTTGCGCCAAAACCGATATTGATGATCACTACTTATTGACGCTGCTGGAAAACGAAGAGAAAGATGGCCGCTTTGCCAATGAAGAAGCCAAAACAGGCATGCACGGCGGACGCAGCTATTTTGTTAACTTGCATCGAGAAACGCTCAATGACGCCGAACACTGGATGCAAAAACAAGTTTATTTAAATGTTGGAACACTGCTGCTCGGAGCGGCTGCGATGGGCATTGATGCTGTCCCCATTGAAGGGTTTGATACCGAGGTGCTCAACCAAGAGTTTGGCCTGACTGAAAAAGGGTTCACCAGCTTAGTGATTGTACCGCTCGGTTACCACAGCGAAGAAGATTTCAACGCCAAGCTGCCGAAATCTCGCTGGCCAGAGCAAACCGTCTTTACTGAGTTATAAGCCATGATCCACTTATTAGCCGAAATCAAAGCCCTTCCCGACTCAATAGAGCGAGTGCAAGCTATGCTTGAAGCGCTGCTTGAACCGAGCCGCAACGAAACAGGCTGCTGCCAATATGAGCTCTATCGTGATAACTCGATTGACGGGTTATTCTTGATGCAGGAGATTTGGTGCTCAGAGGAGAGCTTGCAACAACACCAGCAGAGTGCGCATTTTCAGCACTTTCAACAACAGCTTAGCGAGCAAGAGGCATTGGAATACCTACAAATCCGCCCGCTAACGTTTGTTGGCTAATGCGGGATTAACTCTCTCGCTGTTTGATGGCTGTCAGTACCGCTTGTCGTTGCTGGCAGCCTTTTCCACGAATAAATTCCTGAAAAGCGCGAATGGTTGGAGTGATCAAACGTCGGTCTGCGCACACGATATAAATTGGCACTGGCCCACTTTCCCATTGCGGTAAAATGCGTACTAAGCGCCCATCAATAATATCCTGACTGATATCCATTAATGACTTATTGGCAATGCCTTTGCCTTTAACAGCCAATCGATGTACCACGTCACCATCGTTGCATGCGGGGTTTCCTTGCACTACCACACTCTGCGTTTCGCCCTCTCGGCTCAAAACCCACTTGTTATGCAGCGTGTCGGCCAGCATATAACAAAGACAATTGTGATGTTGCAGATCGTCAGGATGGAGGATAGGTGGATGCGTTGCCAAATATTCTGGCGAGGCGCACAACACGCGCTCGTTTGATTCACACAGCGGCATCGCAACCAAATTGGAATCAGCAGGATGGCCATAACGAATCGCAATATCCATCGGGTGAGCATACATATCCGCTAAGCGATCGGAGAGATCCAGTTTAACGATGACGTTCGGGTGCAAGACAATAAATTCATCGATCCAATCCAGCAGTAAATTGCGCCCCAAATCCGAAGGGGCACTGAGGTGCAGCTTCCCCGCCAGTTGACCGCGCGCGCATGCTATCTGATCGAGCCCTTCTTGCAACGTGGCAAGGGCTGTCTGAGTTTTGGCGAGGAAAATCTCCCCCTCTTGGGTTAAGCGCATATGACGTGTCGAGCGGACAAAGAGCGGAAACTGCACCTGCTCTTCTAAACGGCGAATGGCGGCACTGACCGCGGCCGTGGTCAGCGATACGCTGTTGGCCGCCTTAGAAAAACTGCTTTGGCGTGCGGTTTCGACAAACAAGTTCAGATCATTGAGTGCTTTCATATTCTCCGCCTATTGGGCTATTTCCATCGCGAAAATTTCCATGACAAGTGATATTAATCGGCTGATAGGCTTGCCAACACTTTTGCGCGCTAACATCGCCGCCTTGCGCTTTACGCTGATAATGCTGTTGCAATTGCGTCAGATAACGCTGGGCAATCATTTTTTGCTCATCATTGGCCACTTGCCAGATCGATTCGCCGGCCAAACTAAGGAGGGGTAATTTTGGTTCTTTGCCTCGTACTGCAGGCGGATTAATCTGCACGTTCAGCAGCTCGTAGATACGCCGATTCTCTTCCACCAGTTGTTCCTGTTGTAATCTCGCGCCCAGTGTCATCAACTGTTCACGTAAGGTGTAGCCGTGATGCACAGGACAAAGCAGAAAATCGAACGAGCGATGCGGATAACGCTCAACCAGCGCGGCAATGAATTCACTCATTAAATCACCGCCAACCCCAGCGATGATCAGTAGATGCGAGCCAGAATGGCTATCAAGCGGCAAATCGCGCACATCCAGGCAATGTGTACGCCAGCGCGGTAACGCCGCCGTTGCAGGGAAATAGCGCGTTAAATCGAGCGTCACCTTTTCAATCAACGCTGGCACAATATCAACAAAATGCACCACACTATTTGGACAGCGCTTCAGTAATGCCGCGCCAAGCAAACCGTGATCGCAGCAGCAATCCCAAATATGATCGTAGTGGCGGTTGATCTGCTGTACTAACTGCGTGAGCCGTTTTCCTAATTTCATCTTTGCCCAACCAAGCCGCATGATACAACACGCCGCCGAATAAAAAGAGTGGCGGCCATTTTACTTGGATTTGAAGAAATGTTGCATAGAAAATAACAAACCCATCAATGAACATTTCTAGTTAACCTGTCAGTGATTTATAGTGAGCAACACTTAATCTATTCTGATAAAAGGAAATGTCATGGCAGCTCTGTTTTTCAAGTGCCTGCTTGGTGCGCTTGCCGTGTTGATCATCGCCCTACTCTCCAAAAGCAAAAGCTTTTTTATTGCTGGTCTTGTACCGCTGTTTCCTACCTTCGCTCTGATTGCGCATTACATTGTCGGCACCGAACGCACGATGGAAGACCTGCGCACCACCGCGTTGTTTGGCCTTTACTCGCTTATCCCGTATGCGGCATATCTATTGGCAGTATACTACTTCAGTTATTGGCTACCTCTCACCAGTACACTGGTATGTGCCACTTTGGTGTGGTTGGCATTCGCTGCATTATTGTTAGTAAGCTGGACACGTTTAAACCCTGCGATGGCCTAAGTCATCATCCCCGACGGTCATATCGATACGGGAGAAAGCCAAACGCAAGCACTGCAACGTGAAGTGCTAGAGGAACGATGGCATTTACGCTGCACAATTTATTAAGGAAAGGCATAATGTTCGAAAGAGCTTCTTTTACTCTGTTTATTCACATTGTGGTGATCGCAGCTGTTGCGGCGAGTGTGGGAAGCCTGCTCGCCATTCCGCTTTCTGAAATGTTTATTGCCGCAGCTTTAGTCATTGTGCTGCATAAAAAACGCCTCTTATCCATTCGCGTTCCGAACGGGTTATTGTTGACGGTGCAAATTGTGCTCGGCATCAGCGTTGGGGCGACCATCAGTTTAAGTCAACTGGGCGAAACCTTAACCCTACCGGTGATTATCGGTTTGGTTTGCTGCTTAAGCTTGCAGATCGCCAGCAGCTTTCTTTGGCTCCGCAAAAGAGAAGGTTGGTCACCGTTTGAATCTCTACTCGGTGCGGTACCGGGCGCGATGGCAGCGATTTTGGTGATCAGCGAATCAAGCCAGACTCCTTCAACCAAAGTGGTTTATTCGCACTCGGTGCGCTTGATGATCCTCACTTTACTGGCCCTTTTTATCTCCAATAGCACGCCCGACGCTGCCCCCGTTGAGAGCAGTTTGACGATTTACGCGTGGTTGATTTTCTTTGCGCTTGCGCTGTTTAGTCTACTGCTGGGCAAAGGCTCGACCTTGCTCGGCATTCCCGCGCCCTATATGTTGGCGGCACTGCTGGTCACGGCCAGTTTCAATAGTTTTTCGACAGGCATTGCGCTACAACTTCCAACATGGATGGTGGTATTCGCCACCGCACTGTTGGGCATTTTGATTGGCGCACGCCTTGCCGATACCACATTGCGCGAAGCCATGGCTTATTCGCGCGCGGGTGTGATGGTTACACTGATTGGTCTGCTGGTCGCCGTCGCCGTGTCTGGCTTGTTTGCGTTACTGCTGGATAAATCTTGGGTGGTATTACTTTTAGCTTGGGTCCCCGGCAGCGTAGAAGCGATGACCGCCGTCGCCCTACTGCTGGGCATGGAACCCGCGTTTGTGATGATCAACCACGCCCTACGGCTACTGCTGCTCTACTCGCTACCCGCCGTGTTGAAAAAGCCGTTAGAGGCGTTGCGAAGCAAGTGAGATGAGAAAAATGAGCGACCGAGGAATATTTTGGATAACCGAATACTCCGTTCACTGCCCTTTTTCATACTCAATCGAGTTAATAAACCACTCTTTGATACCAGTGGGCGTGGGCACTTGCACCTCGTCATCAACCTCTTTTTTCAGCAGAGCACGCGCCATCGGTGAATCGATGGAGATGTAATCTTTCGCGTCACCGTAAATCTCTTCTGGGCCCACAATGCGAAAGCGCTTTACATCACCCGCTTCATTTTCAATTTCCACCCAAGCACCGAAAAACACTTTCCCCTCTTGTTGAGGCGAATAATCAACTATCGTCACTTCCGGTAAAAATTTTCTCAAAAAACGAATTCGGCGATCAATTTGGCGCAGTAAACGCTTATTAAAGGTGTAGTCTGCGTTTTCAGAGCGATCCCCGAGGCCAGCAGCCCAAGTGACTATTTTGGTAATTTCTGGCCGTTTTTCATGCCAAAGATGGTCATGCTCTGCCTTTAATTTATTGTAGCCCTCACGGGTAATCAGTTTGGTCTTCAAGATCTTTTCCCATTACACACTGCCGCACATTCAAGGTAGCCGCGGGTTATACATTCATCACGATGGCTTGCTACTATACTGTCATTTTCGCTCGGCACCAACTGACTGAGCTTATCTTTAGCCACCAAACTCATCTTCGGTTTTAGCGCTGCCAACGCTGAAAAATGACATCAAAATCACACGCGTTACGTGACCTCTTTGGCACAATCGGGTAGAAGGTTATCTCACTAATCTCATAACAGCGCGCCGTTAGACTAGAAATAAGTCTAACGTGCCCCAATAGTTACCCTATTCAAACCACCCTGAGTGGTGGTGCTACTGAACTACAAAAGAGAAACCACGGATGAGCCAAGCTATCTGCAAATTGATCGCACAAGAGCTAAATGTGCGTCTTGAGCAAGTGACAGCGACTGTCACACTTATTGATGACGGAAACACCGTTCCTTTTATCGCCCGTTACCGTAAAGAGGTCACGGGTGGGCTAGACGACACCCAACTGCGTACCTTAGACAGCCGTTTATCCTATCTGCGCGAACTCGATGATCGCCGCCAAACCATTCTGAAATCGATTCAAGAACAAGGCAAGCTCAGCGCTGAGCTAGCACAAGAGATCAACCAAGCAGATAGTAAAACTCGCCTTGAAGATCTCTATTTGCCCTACAAACCTAAGCGTCGTACTAAAGGTCAAATTGCGATTGAAGCAGGGCTTGAGCCCCTGGCAGACAAGCTGTGGAATGAAGCGCAAACCGACCCTGAAACCGAGGCCGCACACTATGTGAACACCGAGAAAGGGATCAGTGATATCAAAGCAGCACTGGACGGTGCACGCGCCATTATCATGGAACGCATTGCTGAAGATGCCAACCTGCTGGACAAAGTGCGCCGCCATTTGACGCGCAGTGCCGAATTAGTCTCTCGCGTGGTCGAAGGCAAAGAGCAAGCCGGGGAGAAATTTAAAGATTACTTCGCGCATAATGAAACGCTCAGTAAAGTGCCTTCACACCGCGCATTGGCCATGCTTCGCGGCCGCAATGAAGGCTTTTTGAGCTTGAGCATGAATGCCGACCCAGAGCAAGAAGAGAGCGTGCGCCAATCGTATTGCGAAACACTGATTGCGCAACACTATGGCATCCACTTAAGCAGCGCCCCTGCCGATGGGTGGCGCAAGCAAGTGATCAGTTGGGCGTGGCGCATTAAAGTGTCAATGCACATGGAAACCGAACTGATGGGCGCAATGAAAGAGCGTGCCGAAATCGAAGCGATTGAAGTGTTTGCCACCAACTTAAAAGATTTGTTGATGGCCGCACCGGCTGGCCCACGCGCCACTCTCGGCTTAGATCCTGGTTTGCGAACGGGTTCGAAAATTGCGGTAGTGGACGCCACGGGTAAAGTACTGGCAACGGAGACGATTTATCCGCATCAACCGCATAACCAACATGACAAATCAGCGAAAATTGTTGAGCAGTTGGTACGCCAATTTAACGTCGATTTGATTGCGATTGGCAACGGTACCGCATCGCGCGAAACCGATACTTTTGTCGCGGATGTCATTAAGCGCGGCAACCTGAAAGTGCAGAAAATCATTGTCAGCGAAGCAGGGGCCTCGGTCTACTCAGCCTCTGAACTGGCGGCCAAAGAGTTCCCCAATATGGATGTGTCGCTACGCGGCGCGGTGTCGATTGCTCGCCGCCTGCAAGACCCACTTGCCGAGCTGGTGAAAATCGATCCAAAATCGATCGGTGTGGGCCAATACCAACACGATGTCAGCCAGTCGATGCTCGCCAAACGCTTAGATGCGATTGTTGAAGACTGCGTCAACGCGGTAGGCGTGGATGTGAATACTGCTTCTGCCGCGCTGTTAACACGCGTGGCTGGCTTGTCTAACGCACTGGCGCAAAACATCGTTGATTATCGTGATGAAAATGGACGCTTCGCCTCACGCGCTACACTGAAAAAAGTCGCGCGCTTAGGGCCAAAAGCATTTGAGCAATGTGCGGGCTTCTTACGCATTATGGATGGAAAAAATCCACTCGATGCCTCTTCGGTTCACCCAGAAGCGTATCCAGTGGTGAAAGCCATCGCCGAAAAAAACAGCAAAGAGATCAAAGCACTGATCGGCAATAGTGAATTTTTGCGCAATTTACACGCCGTCGATTACACCGACGAGCATTTTGGCCTACCGACTGTCACTGACATCATCAAAGAGCTCGATAAACCGGGCCGCGATCCACGCCCTGAGTTTAAGACCGCGACCTTTGCTGATGGCGTGACTGAAATGAAAGATCTGGAAATTGGGATGATTTTGGAAGGCGTGGTATCAAATGTGGCCAACTTTGGTGCTTTTGTTGATATTGGCGTTCACCAAGATGGCTTAGTGCATATCTCTGCGCTGACTGATCGTTTCATTGCCGACCCGCGTGAAGTGGTGAAAGCGGGCGACATCGTCAAAGTCAAAGTGATGGAAGTCGATGTGCAGCGAAAACGCATTGCACTCTCGATGCGCTTAAACGATGAGCCGGGTCAAGATAACCGCAGCCAACGCTCTGGCGCAACAAGTAGCAACACGCGTTCGCATCAAAATAGTGGCCAACCGCAACGCCGTCGTGAAGAGCCACAACAAAACGCGGCAATGGGTGGAGCTTTCGCCGCCGCCTTTGCTAAAGCGAAAAAATAGCGGCGATGCGTAACTTACTGGATAAACGAATCACAGTGAAAAGCACCTAACCGCGTCGCTCATATCAGAGCCGCAAAAAACACAAATCCCCACTGCGGCCAACGCCTAAGTGGGGATTTTATTTATCGCGATAAGTCGCATTCATCGACCTACAACACCGCAATCACTTCAGAAGGCGTATTGGGTGCAACCGCGTGACCATAATAGTACTTAATTACAGTTCGCCGGCGCGCCATTTTGCCTTCGGTTATCGCAGCATCAATAATGTGTTTAGGTAACCTAAACCGCATCGTATAGCTTTTACCTTGATCCTTGCTGTAGGTGGCGAGAGCGAGCAAGTCAAACAGCCTTTCGAGCTCGCTTTTCTGCTCCTCTTGATAAGAAGTCGATGTTTCGTATTCGGTGCCAACCTCATAGCTTGGATGCTCTGAAGGGTCCCATGACGACTGTTTTCGTCTTTTATCATCCGCCTTTACCTTACGCTCAGCGTTGGTTTTAGCCAGTTCGACGGTTGGCATCACAGGGGCGCGGATCCGATTGTCACGCGCGGCCTGTTCCGTTTGCACATTAACCGATGGGGCGATAAGTGGCACACTTACGTTCGTTGGTGACACCATCATAGCCGAAACCTCCTCAGTATCGCCCGCCCCGATAGACCTGCTTTCGCTCAGCACTACTGGGTTAGACTTTATATCGACCAGATTGCTCAAACTTTTAGCAAATTTATTTTTAATTTAACATTTGCACCCAACGGCTTGACGTTTCAGGACGCTACAGATAAAGACAGCAAACGGGCGAATCCCCATGAGAGAGCAACGATGTGATTGAGGTGAGCCAACACAGCTGTAGCTTTAAGTAGAAAGACATTGCATGGGTATCAATGCCTTAACGTGCAAAGGCGATGAGCTGCTGGCAAAAATCGTCCAGTTCAGTGATGAACGGTGCGTGGGAGGAATTGCCAAAAATGTACTGCTCGCTATTGGGCAAGGTTTTTTGCAACTCTTGCGCCACCTTAACCGGCACCAAACCATCAAGCCGACCATATAGACGAAGCATGGGAATCGAGAGTGCTGTCAAAGGCTGGCGCAAATCCACCTCCGCCAACATGACCAAACCCGCTAACAATGATTGAGGGTTCGGCGCGGGCCGTGATAACACCGCTTGTTTTAGGTATTTCACATCTTGCTTTGCCTGAGGGCTGCCCATCGCTTGCAGTGCCATAAAGCGCTCAACAGTAGCCTGAAAATCGTCCATTAACTGTTCAGTAAAGGCACTGAGCACTTGAGGGAGAATGCCACGCCACGGTTTCTGTGCCGCAAATTTGGGAGAACTCGCCACAGTGACCAATTTGCTCACATAACTTGGGTGATGCAGTGCCATATGAGTCGCCACTAACCCACCCAAAGACCAACCGACCCAAATGGCTTGTTTAGGCGCTTGCATGATTAGCGCTTGCGCGATCTCTTCTAGATCAGCGGCGTGGCTAGCAGCGCTGTGCCCATAACCAGGCAAATCAACCACATGTACACGAAAATGTCCTTTAAGCACATCGACCGCCTGCTGCCATACTGCACCATTCATCCCCCAACCGTGCACCAAGACAAGATCATCGCCCTCGCCTGAGGCTTGCCAATATAACGCTGTGGCCATGCTCACAAATTCCCCCACTAAATTCACACTTCTTCGCAGAAAAAATACCGATCATACACTCACTGACTTGAAATCACGGTCAACACAAAGACTGATTCAAGTTGCAAGAGTATAACCATACTTCGTTTCACAGCTTTGGTTGAGTTATGTTATCGCATTGGGTTCAAAAAACCATCACTCGCTTGGTAAGCCGTCAGTGTCTACTGTGTCGTTTACCGATTGAAACTCACCAAACTGGGGCTTGGTGTAAGACCTGCCTAACCTATTTTGCACCGCAACCTCGCTGCCAACAGTGCGGCCTGCCAACGCTTATTACCGTGCCTCAATGTGGGCAATGTTTAGCAAATCCTCCGCCTTGGCAACGCCTATACTGTGTCGGCGACTATATTTTTCCGCTCAGTCACACCATTCATCAACTCAAATATGAAGGTCAATTTTGGCAATCTCGTCATTTGAGTGCCTTACTGACGCCACGTATCGACACTCCCGCCCCGCTCATCACTAGCGTTCCGTTGCACTGGCAACGGCGCTTAAAACGCGGATTCAATCAAAGTGCACTACTTGCCTCTCAATTAAGTCAACAACTGGGGGCTAGCTGCGATAACCAGTTGATCAAACGCAATCGCGCAACGCCCCAGCAGCAAGGGCTTTCTAAATTACAGCGCAAACAAAATCTTAAACATGCATTCACACTACGGCACCTCCCCACGCACAAGCACATTGCACTTGTTGACGATGTAGTGACCACGGGCAGTACCGTGCAGCAAATCTGTCAATTACTGCTTGAAGTCGGTGTCGAAAGGATTGATATTTACTGCATATGCCGTACTCCTGAACCTAAAGATTAACCAACACGGTTTTATTTAGCGCGTAAAAAGGACTGGATCCGCCGTGTTTCAGGAGTAGAATGGCAAATAATAACCTATAAATTTACTCAGGTATTCGTCGTGTCAAATTCTATTATTATTACCGAAACAGCCCAAACCCATTTCGGCAAGTTGCTTGGGCAACAGCCTGATGGTACTAACATCCGAGTTTTTGTAGTCAATCCAGGCACTCAAAATGCAGAGTGTGGCGTCTCTTACTGCCCACCAGAGGCAGTGGAAGCGACTGATACTGAAATTGCCTTTGAAGGTTTTTCTGCGTATGTCGATGAACTGAGCTTGCCGTTTTTAGAAGACGCAGAGATCGATTTCGTCACAGATAAAATGGGTTCACAACTGACACTTAAAGCTCCGAATGCGAAGATGCGTAAAGTGTCTGATGACGCAAGCCTGATTGAACGTGTGGAATATGCGATTCAAACTCAAGTCAACCCGCAGTTAGCTGGCCATGGTGGCCATGTCAGCTTGGTTGAAATCACCGAAGATGGTATTGCGATTGTCGCCTTTGGTGGCGGCTGTAACGGTTGTTCAATGGTCGATGTCACCCTCAAAGAAGGCATTGAAAAAGAACTACTTCAACAATTTGAAGGCGAATTAACCGCGGTGCGCGATGCCACTGAACACGATCGTGGTGAGCACTCTTACTACTAGTGAATCGCTAGATACGTGGATTACAGAAAAACGAAGCCGAGATGAGATTCTCGGCTTTTTTATACTTAAAATCATTTGCCGCGCTCAAGTCCTTTTCAATTAAGGTCATTTTCTCATATAGTTAGAAAAGTCATTTGCCTTACGGGAATTAGTGTATGCCAACCAGAAAACTGCCCGAAATTTTAGCCCAAAGAACGGCAGCCCAATCGACCCTGTTTACCATCGAATCATTAGATTTACGCTTTTCTAACGGCGAACAGCGCACCTATGAACGAATGAAACCGAGCGGCCGGCATGCAGTCATGATGGTGCCAGTAACGGCACAAGGAGATTTACTGCTGGTTCGAGAGTATGCCGCTGGCACTGAACGCTATGAGCTCGGATTCCCTAAGGGTTTGATTGACCAAGGAGAAAGCCCGCAACAAGCAGCAAATCGTGAACTCAAAGAAGAAATTGGTTTTGGCGCAAGCACCTTAACCCCCTTAAAAGAAGTGGTACTTGCCCCCTCTTACTTTTCGAGCAAAATGACACTCTTCTTAGCACAAGATCTATACTCAGAAGTAATGGAAGGCGATGAACCCGAACCTTTAGAGGTCATTCGCTGGCCTCTGGCCCAAGCAGAAGAGCTACTGACTCACCTCGATTTCTGTGAAGCCCGAAGCATTACCGCACTACTGCTTGCTCTGCGCAGCCTAAAATAACAAAGTAGAGCTATAGGATTGATGATGCCAACAGCCAATAATTTATCTTACTTACTGCCTGACGTAATTGAAATCGCTCGCTCTGCCGGGCAATTGATTCTCGATATCTACGAAAAGAAAAACTACGAAGCGTTCACCAAAAGTGACCACACCCCAGTCACCAGTGCCGACCTTGCTGCGCATAAACTGATCTGCGAACGACTGAGTGAACTCACGCCAGATATTCCTGTTTTGTCGGAAGAGGCGGCGGACATTAGCCTAGAAAAACGCAGCCAATGGCAGCGATACTGGTTGGTTGACCCGCTTGATGGTACGCAAGAGTTTATTGCGCGCAGTGGTGACTTTGCCACCATTATCGCACTGATCGAAGAAAACCAACCAGTGATGGGCGTCGTCTATGGGCCCGTTTCTGGCGTGACCTACTACGCCTACGCAGGCAAAGGCGCATGGAAGATCCCCGACATGTCTGAAAGCTTGCGTATTGAAACACACAAGCACGAAACCGTTGGGCAATCCATCGCGATTGCGATCAGTCGCCGCCAAGATATTAACCGTATTACAAGTTGCATGAGCAGCGCATGGAATTATGAGCTAGTGCCGCTGGGCTCGGCAGCGCTGAAAGCGTGTTTAGTCGCGGAAGGTGCTGTCGACTGCTATTTGCGCCTCGGCCCAACCGGTGAATGGGATACCGCCGCCACGCAATGCATCGTAGAAGAGGCGGGCGGACGCATCCTTAACACGCAACTGCAACCGCTGTCCTACAATGAGCGTGAAACGTTAGAAAACCCCAACTTTATTGTATTAGGGGATGCCGATTTGCCTTGGAATACCATTTTACAAGTCAAACCATAACGGCCATTACCAATAAAAATGCTGAGCAATAGACTCAGCATTTTTATTCGGGGTATGAAATGATTACGGTAAAAAACCAATCAAAGCTGGCCTTGATAATTAAACTGATATTTACCTTGGTTGTCCGGCGCTCCAATCCACTGTAATTGCTCCGCCATTTCGGGTGGGAATTGCGCTTCAGGTTTAAACCACGCTTTCGCACTGTAACTCATATCTGGTTGCAGCTGCAGGGCAAATTCACTGCTCATTTGATCACTGTTTTGCTGGCCGTTCAATGTCATCTGATTGCTTTGACATTGCAGATCTGCCACTACCGGACCAAGCGAGAGCTCTCCTAAAGGTGAGTCAACTCTGCCATGAGTCCACGCAAGTGAGCCTTCGGCAGATTCACACCATGGGCTATCATAGCGGTAATGATTCAAGGACAACTCGACTTGCCCCTGAAAAGTCACTGGTACAGGCAGCGGAAACAGCGTCGCTAATTTATTAGCCGCGACAGAAACCACAACCTTGTCCGCATAAGGGCCAGAAAACCCCAGACCAAGATTGCCTTTGCCACGAACTCCCATATCACTACCGCGTCCAAAGCGTACCACCACTTCAAACTTGGCCATCAGCAGTTGCAATACTTGGATGTCCCAGTTGAGATCGCCGACATTTTGCCCTTGCCAAAACAGTTGCTGAGCACTACCAGACCACACCGTACCGTCAACACCAGTGACACGCATAGCTTCGGAAGAGGAGAGTTGATTCATCACCAAGGAGGCCGGAATATGCGCGACCACACTGATGAGAAAAACCATTACAAGGAACCCGCTATAGAGCAATTTCTTTTTCACTCACCACCTCGCTTCAGTTGTAAGCGTTTTACTTCGACAACGCCACTTTGCTGAGCACGGTTGATGTCCATAAACTCGACATCGACACCTTGCTGCTCTTTTAGAAAGGCAAGCCAATCCACCAATTTAGAGAAAGGAAGTGGTTGTATCCAAACCTGCATCATTTCATCACGCGGTTGAATACGAATAAGCTCAATTTGAAAACGCTGCACACTTGATGAGATGACTTGATTGAGCGGTTGCGTCGTTGCCACCCCACCACCTTGTGCGCGCAATTGAGTAATGGCATCGGCCTTATCCGTCACCCAATTAAGCAATTGTCTTTCACTGATAATCCGGGCTTGCGCAAGCTCGGTTTTCTGATTAAGTGGCGCTAAAATGCCCCAATAAATGATCGCAACCACACACAGCGACACACCACCTAACAGTAATTTCTGTTCACGAGGGGAAAAGGCCGCCCATCGTTGTTGAAGTGCACTCAGGCTATTTTTCATGTCACTCACCTCACTGGCTTTTCAGTATGAAGGTACCATTAACTACAGAACCCGAGCGGTTTAACTGCCCTTGCTCAACCACAAACTGCTTTTCCAATTTAAGGCGCGCTTGTTCAAAGCTTTCAAAATCATTACTTTGAACTTCAAGGCGAATTTCACCCCGATTGCCATCATATTTAACACTTTGCAACTGCATGTTCGGTACGCTGCCGATACTGCTGGGCAACTTCGACAACCACTCCAACATCGAACCATTGGCCCCACCGCCAGAGAGTCGAGCCGCTTCATCATTCATCAGTCTTTTCAGGTAACTGATAGTGGGTATTTTCTGTTTATCAGGGAAAACCGCGCGAAAAACACGTTCACTCTCCGCTCGATAAGCATCGGCTTGCGCTTGGTAGTGCCCTGCTTGCAAAAGATGGTGGCTGGTTGAAATTACAATCAACACCGCGGCCGCTAATGCGCATTTTTGCCATACTTGCCAATGCTTCAAAAACGAGGACTTGGTTTTAAAACTTCCCGTCAGTAAAGTCACTTTGCTCGCTATTGCTTGCTGAGTCAGCAACGCCATGACTAAATGAGGCTCGGCCTGTTGCCAATGTTGCCCTTCAGCCAATGTCAGCTCAGGGAGCGGGGTATACGCCTCTAGCGGTAAATAGTGCCCCTCTTGCTTGACCCATTCTGAAGCACTAAACAGCGTTAACCACTGCGGTTCAATGCTCACCCCTAAATACTCACCTTTACGGATTAACCATTCTTGGCCGATCTGCAGTGCCGACAATCCCTCTGATGCAGGGATAGCCAACACATCCGGTAATACCTTTTTCACGTCAAAACCCGCGGCTTTGAGCTCATCTAAGCGGGTACGCAACCAAGCACGATCCACCCCGACAACGTAAGCAGTGGAAGCGGTTTTATGCAAAATTGAAAAATGCAGCTCATCCACATCTTGTGCGATCTCATCTTCGATTAGATAAGGCAACATTGACTCTAAGCGACGAGCCGCCCCTGATGGAATCGCGACCTCAGTCAGAACTAAATCACTGGCAGCGAGCAGCACAATCGTGGCGCGTTCAGCCGCATAGCTAGAGAGCTGAGATAGCTGCTCCCATCCGGATATTTCACCGCTGGCAATCACTTCTTGCTGCTGTGTTGACCACACCAGCCAAGGTATTTCAGCGTCTTGTTGACTACTCAGCCGAACGGTCAGAAACTCGCTCACTGATCCCTCCAAAGCGACGGCGTATGACCGTTGCGGTTTCTCTATTATCACTAAACAATAAACTGCGAATACGAACTCGCGAGTCATCAACCAAGATTTGAGCATCCAGTTCAAAATAAGCACTATCGACAGCTAGGTACTGTTTCGCTTCTTCTTTCACTTTGCTCTCCACAGCAGCCAATGCGGCCTCTGCGAGAAAATTGTCTACCGAAGCCCAGCCATCAAATGGTCGGCTCTCGAGTAAGTTTTTTGCATCCCCTTCACTTAAGTGCGGGCTGAACATCGCCACCAATAACTTGGCATGATCGGGTTCCAAGGTATTGATATTCAAACGCCAATCATCAGTGGGGAGAGTGCAGATATAAGGCGCTATTTTATTCATTACATCACCGCTCACCTGCTGAACCGCGCGCAACTCACTGCTATCCGCAAGTAAACTATTCGCCGCCAGATAAGCAGGAGACATTGATTCATACTGGCTGTCTTCTACGCCATAAGAGGACTGCACATCTGAATCGCCATCAATATACTCCCAAGCCGAATCGGCAATCACTTCGGCTTGATAGCTGTCGACCTCAAGCTCTTGCAATAACCGTTGCAACACTTGCACTAAATAGGGTTTTTCGACACTCCCTGCCGCAGGTCTAGCTCTCGAGAGTACATTCAGGTTAAAACAAGCCTGTTTATCAAGGATGCGCCCTTTCAGAGTGCCGTAATCCAATGGATACGTTTGCTCTTTCATCGCCCAAGGTTGACTTAAGTTAATCGTTTCGTTGTCTTTGTAGCTCTGCTCGATAGCGACTTTGGCTAAAGCTTCACTACCCACACTATACCAATAGGCTTGCTGGTAACTAATTTGATTATTCGCTCTTTGAAACTGTGTGAATAAACGTTCGGACATGGTTGCGGCAATCGACACCATAATCGCCAACAATAGCAAGATAACGATTAACGCCACACCGCGTTGGGATCGATTAGGGTGCGCCATTATTATCAGCCTCTTTATTGGTCGAATTGATGCCACCACCAGCAGTAAGGTAGATACGCTCAATCTCGCCATAATCTTTCAGCGCCAATTTCACGGCCACCGCCTGTGGGATTTTCAAGGCATCACTCCACTCTTCACTCCATTTATCTTGGTTATAAAAGCGCAGCGATAGTGACTCAACATCATGTAACAATGGCGTGATGATCCCTTCTTGCCCTGCAGGAGTATCAGGATAACGCCACCATATACGCTCTAACACGCCCTCTTTAATTCGGTAGCCGACCTTAGTGACTTCCCCGCGTGGAAATTGCTGCTGTGGGTTATGCCAACCTAATCGTGCAAACAGCACTCCTTTTTGATCGGAGTCGAGCAAGTACTCTTTCCAAATCAGCATCTGTTGACTTGGCTCTTCACCATTGGTGCGAAATTGACGCGTTGCCATCTGCCGAAAATCGCCATCCATTAACACCATGGCGCGCTGCAATTCGTTCAAACGCTGGCTACGTTGGGCTGAAATCTCATTACTGCGCTGGACTTGGTTCAATACTTGGTAAGCACCAACGCTCAAACTAGCGAAAATCGCAATCGCCACCAGCACTTCAATCAGGGTAAAGCCTTTGTTTTGTTTATTTGGCGACATAACTTCTCACTGTCACCAAAGGTGATCCTTCTTTTTCACTAGCCACGCTGACATCAAAAGCTTTCAATAAATTATCCGCAGTGGGTACTAAAGTGACTTTCCAATACCAGGTTCGACCCGCCAATACTTCACTGCCATTTTTCGCTTGTACGTTTTGAGGAGTAAGCATCACTTGCGCCATCTGGTTATCGACCACCATGGCGGCAAACGCTTTTTCTTCCAAATAACTCACGGTATTGATGTGTTGGCTGACCGAACGGATCACACTGATGGAAGCGGTGGCAAAAATAGCCAGCGCCACCAAGACTTCTAACAGCGTCATCGCTTTTTGTTTACCCATCGATCGCATCTCCCGGAGCGAACAGCGTGATTTCCCCGTTTTCTTTCACTACCACTCGCCAGCCTTGCTCTGCATCTTGCTGATTAAGATGGATGCTCAGGACAAAAGGGGTCAGCTCACCACTCGATAAAATAAACACTTGTGGTGGCAGCTGCTTTTTCTGTTCGTTTTCATCAGCAAACTTATCATCATCAAACAGACTGCCCGGTTTGAAGAGTCGATCATCGTTTTTCCATGTGTTTCCTCCCAGCTCAAACTGGAGAGATAATCCCTCAGGCAGTTGGAGCTGTGAAGCCATTTTCTTGCTCTCTAGCGGCTGCCATCCCTTGTCCTCCATCGATAGGAAAACCAGATGCGATTTTTTTTCATCGACCCGCAAACCAAAATCTTTGCCACTGAGAATGGCTTCTTCATTGCTCAGTTGTAGACGCTGATAAAGGCTCATCGCGTACTGTTTCGCATCATCGTTGTTCGTGCTAGGTAGCGTCGATATAACGGCCACAGCACTGAGCGAGAGCAGCACGAGCACCAGCAGTATTTCGAGTAGGGTAAAACCGCGTTGAGATAGCATCAGATAAATGAGGCGGCTAAGGCCGCCCTCTCTCTTATTGGAAATCTTGCATGTTCCAGTTGCCTATGTCGGCACTGGCGCCTTCGCCGCCTTCTTGACCATCAGCACCCAGCGTGAAGATATCAATCGTACCGTTATCACCAGGGCTTAAGTATTGATAAGGGTTGCCCCAAGGGTCATTTGGCAAACGGCGAATATAACCGTTATCGCGGTAGTTGCGTGGCTCAGGATTCGACGGCTTGGTCACTAGCGCTTCTAAGCCTTGATCTGTCGTTGGGTACACGCTGTTGTCTAATTTATACATATCCAACGCATTTTCGAGTGCGACAATATCGGTAATCGCTTTTTGTTGGTCAGCTTTTTCTTTATTACCGAGCAAATTAGGCACCACAAAACTCGCCAAAATACCCAAAATAACCACAACCACCATCACTTCAAGCAAAGTAAAGCCCGACTGTTTATTTGTTTTTGTTCTCATTCCAATCTCCAACATAGTTTGGTCGTTATCATTGCAGAATTCAGTCATGATCAACGACTCATTAAATTATTCATTTCTAAAATCGGCATCAAGGTCGCCATCACGATAAACAGTACCAACCCAGCCATCAATGCAATCAGTGCCGGGGTAAAAATACCTAATGCGATGTTGACCGTCGATTCAAAACTCGCGTCTTGGTTATCGGCCGAGCGCGTCAGCATACTTTCGAGCTCACCACTTTGTTCACCACTGGCGATCATATGCAGCATCATCGGTGGAAATAACTTGGTTTGCTCAAGCGCTTTACGCAAGCTCGACCCTTCGCGAACATTGTCAGCCGCCAACAATACTTGTTGCTTGACGTATTTATTGGACATCACATCCACCGCCACACGCATCCCATCCAAAATAGGAATCGCACTGGAGGTACAAATCGACAAAGTTCGCGCAAAACGCGCAGTATTGAGACCGCGAGTGATTTTGCCAATCAACGGCATGCCGATGATTTTTTTATCCCACTTCAACCGCAAATTCGGCTTGCTTAGCAACCATCGGACGAGATAAATCAAGATCACCAATAGCACCAGCAATTGGACACCCCAATGCTGGATAAAATCACTTGAGGAGAGTAAAAATTGAGTCGACTTCGGTAATTCTTGCCCCATTTGGACAAATTGTCCGACGATTTTAGGCACCACAGCCGCCAGCAAAAAAGCCACAATACACACCGCGAACACTACCAACACCACTGGATAAATCATCGCTTGTTGTAACTTGGAACGCATTTTTTGGCGATTTTCAGCATAGTCTGCTAAACGCTCAAGCACCGAATCCAAATGGCCTGATTTTTCGCCTGCTTCAACCATCGAACGAAACAGGTCATCAAAGATGTGTGGATAATCACCTAAGCTGTCTGACAAGGTATAACCCTCGGTCACTTTCGAACGAACAGCGGCCAACATGGTGCGAATACGCGGCTTTTCCGATTGTTCAGATACCGCTTTCAAACACTCTTCCAATGGCATGCCTGACTGCACTAAAGTGGATAACTGGCGAGTAATGAGCGCTAAATCTGGTGTACTGATACCGCGCTTAAAACTCAAAGGCGATTGCTCACGCTGAGCCGCTTTCGCTTGCGTCTCAATGAGTTCAATCGGTATAAGCCCTTGCTCTTTTAAGCGCTGGCGAACCTGCCGAGCATGGTCCCCCTCAATAACACCCTTTTTTTGTTTGCCTTTGGCGTCGAGCGCTTTATATTCAAATGCCGCCATTATGCTTCCTTCGTCACTCGCATCACTTCTTCAAGTGAGGTAATGCCTTTCAGCACTTTATCAAGCCCGTCATCACGAATGCTCGGTGTTTTCGCCCGCACCGCTTTTTCAATCGCTTGCTCTCCGGCTTCGCTATGAATTAAGGCTTGTACCTCATCATCAATCAGCAACAATTCATGTATACCCGTTCGGCCTCGATACCCTTTGTGATTGCATTTGTCACAGCCCTTCGGACGATACAGTGTCAGCGACTCTTTTTTCTTACAATTGAACAGTTTTTTCTGCTCATTATCAGCTTGGTAGGCCTCTTTGCAATCTGGACATAAGGTGCGCACTAAACGTTGTGCCAATACGCCAAGCAGCGATGATGAGATCAAAAAGGGTTCAATTCCCATATCGCGCAAACGTGTTATCGCACCGATGGCGGTATTGGTGTGCAAAGTCGACATCACCAAGTGTCCGGTTAAAGACGCTTGTACCGCAATCTGCGCGGTTTCTAAATCACGAATTTCCCCAACCATGACCACATCCGGGTCTTGACGCAAAATAGCACGTAATCCTCGTGCAAAAGTCATGTCCACTTTAGGATTGACTTGAGTTTGGCCGATACCATCAATATCGAACTCAATCGGGTCTTCAACGGTTAAAATATTACGCTCGTTGCTGTTGAGTTCTTGCAGGCCAGCGTACAAGGTGGTGGATTTTCCTGAACCGGTTGGGCCCGTCACCAAAATAATGCCGTGCGGTCGTTTGATTAATTGACGGAAGCTTTCGTGGTTGGCTGCCGTCATTCCTAGACTGTGCAGATCTAAGCGCGTGGCGTTTTTATCTAGCAAACGCATCACCACACGCTCACCGTGAGACGAAGGCATGGTTGACACGCGAACATCGACCGCTCGGCCGCCAATGCGTAATGAAATGCGTCCATCTTGTGGTACACGTTTTTCAGCGATATCAAGCTTAGCCATTACTTTGACGCGTGAAACCAGCAACGGCGCTAATTTACGACTCGGCGCTAACACTTCACGCAGTACCCCATCGACACGAAAACGAATCGACAAGATTTTCTCAAAGGTTTCAATGTGAATATCCGACGCGCCCTCTTTGATCGCTTCGCCAAGCATGGCGTTGATCAATTTGATGATGGGCGCATCGTTTTCTGACTCTAACAAATCTTCATTTTGTGGCAGCTCTTCGGCTAATGAGAAGAAATCATCACTGTCAGCACCAATATCTTCCATTAATTGTCGCGCTTCTGACGAGTCTCGTTGGTAAGCTTGGGTCAGCTTACTTTCAAATTCGGCCAGTGAAATTTCAACCAAGTTGAGCGGCTGTTTCACGACTCGTTTCACTTCGACTAATGATTCGATAGCCAGCGGAGCGACATAAAATAACGTCGGCAGCTCGTTGTCTTCTACCAGCTCTAATACCAATTTAAAACGATTGGCAAAGCTAAACGGTAAACGACGGTAGTGAGGTTGCGACAAAACTTCGGTCATTGCTGTTTTTCCATTTGTTCGATAAAGGCTTGTACTTCCGCAGAATGAGTACGGTCATCACCAAACTTAGGCAGCACAGGAATATTGTCGTTCGCCATCAACTTCAAACCGCGATCAGCGCTATAAAGCTGCTCTGCACGAATGTAGTTGTACTTACGCTGAGTGATGCCATCGGCCGTCATGCCATCACGAATGATGGTCGGCTTAATAAAGACCATCAGGTTTTTCTTCTCAACTTGGGTACTGGTCGATTTGAACAAATAGCCTAAAACCGGTATATCGCCTAATAGTGGGACTTTGGATTCACTTTCGACCGCGCGCTCATCAATCAACCCCCCCAGAACTAACATTTGCCCGTCTTGAATGATGACCGATGTGTTTAATTGACGCTTTGCAAAACGGACATCGACGGCACCATTCGCTCCTAATACGTTGGATACCTCCTGCTCAATTTTCAATTGAACTGAGTCGCCTTCGTTGATTTGTGGTACCACTTTCAGCTTGATACCGACCTCTTTGCGTTCTACGGTTTGGAAAGGATTATCGTTATTTGCGCCCGCGCTCGAACCTGTCAAAACAGGTACCTCTTCGCCCACGATGAAGGAGGCTTCTTCATTATCCATCACCGTAATACTCGGTGATGACAAGATGTTCGAGTTGGAGTCACTCGACACAGCGCTGATAAGGGCCGTCCAGTCGCCCATCACTAAGCTCATGGCTGCACCATTGACCGCACCGAGCGCTGACGCCAAAGTAGAGTAATCCCCTTTGGTAGTGGTGTTTTCATTGCGCAAGAAATTACCATCAGAATCATAAACGGCTTTAGTGGTGGTGGTATCTTTGGCTTCTTCTAAACCAATCATTACCTTACCGATTGGCGCGCCCGCGTTGCCATACTGAATCACTGAGCCGTTATCGAGTGAGCCCCATTGCACGCCTAAGTTGATGCCATCCCCTTCGGCCATTTCAACAATCAGCGCTTCAATCAATACCTGAGCGCGACGAATATCCAACTGCGCAACCACATCTTCTAGCTCTTTCATAATGTCTTGCGGAGCGGTAACAATTAAGGAATTGGTCGGCGCATGTGCTGAAATCATCACTTCAGTGCGTTGTGAACTTTGCCCCGTTTTTTGCCCAGACTGTTTTTCGGCCTGCAAGTTGTCAGACACTCCTTTCAGCACATCAACCAAATCTTCCGCTTTCGCATTCTTTAGATAAATGACGCGGTTATTGCCTCTTGTTGCCATCTCAACATCAAGCTGAGTGATCAATCGCTTTAGACGTTCACGGACTTTAGGATCACCTGAGATCAAAATCGAATTGGTACGATCATCGGCCACCAGCTTAGGCTGCAAAAACTCTGGGGTATTTTTAGCATCCGTAGTTTTGTTTAATGCCTCCACAATACGCACCATTTCAGCGGCAGATGCATTACTTAGTTCCACCACTTCGATGTCTTTGTCACCGGCTTGGTCAACTCGTTTGATGATATCGGCTAAACGGTTGACGACCGCAGCACGACCTGTAATCAAAATAATGTTCGCCGGATCATAATGCACTACGTTGCCCGCTCCTGCGTTATCGATCAACTGGCGCAGCAAAGGTGAAAGCTCTCGTACCGAAACATTCCGCACCGCAACAACGCGCGTGATCACGCTATCACCGTTCTCTTTTCCTTCATCGCCAACGACAGGAATCGCAGACGTTTTGGCATCTTTCGACTTGATCACTTTGAGCACGCCGTTGTCCATTTCCACTACGGCAAAACCATACACTTCCAATACATTCAAAAAGAAGCTGTAGTATTGCTCTTCATTAAGCGTGTCATAGCTGCGGACATCGACTTTCCCTCGAACTGAAGGATCAACAATGATTGTTTTTTCAAGATTACGGCCCACGATATTGATGAATTCTTGAATATCGGTGCCTTTAAAGCTGGCACTAAAATCGTTTGCCATGACTAACGGCGATGACAACAAGCCACCCATCAATAACCACGTCGTTTTGTTTAACCAATGCTTCACGTCTTACTCCCTAAACTCATGCTCATGCATCAGTCTGTCTAAAATTGGATATAAATGTCATGGGATTGCCCGTCTCTTTCGACTGTTAAGTTCATTTCGGTTAACTCAGAGACTGACTGAAAAATCTTATTCATGGCGTCCGGGTCCGTTAAATCCTGACCGTTTAACGCGATTGCGACATCGCCATCTTGTAGCCCTACCGACTCAAACAACTCAGGAGATTGCCCAGGGCTCACTCTGTATCCAAGCACTTTGTCATCACGTTTCACTTGCGACAGGCGTACATATTTAAAGATTTCTTGCGGATTGCTGGCAATAGCGGCGCGAATGTCATCCAACTTCTCTTCTGCAGACGCTGGGTTATTACCACGCACATTCGACGCAACAACGCGCTCAGGCGTTGCTACACTCGGTTTATGATAGTCAATTCCATCCAACATCAAGGTTTCATCGCGCCCTGAGTTGTCAATAATGACGCGATCATTGAACACCGCTTTCAATTTGACACGGGTTCCTTCAATGACTTCGTTAACACCATAGGTCGATTGGCTACCACGATTTGCGATTACCGCTAGACTCTTACTCGGTTCATTGCTCGCCACCACTCCAACCAATAATAAGCTAAGGCTGGTTTTAGGTGCATCTTTGACCACAGGCTGTGCGGCTTCGACCTTCTGCTCGCTATAGCGACCAAATAAACTTCCTTGTTGTAAAGAAGAGAGATCAAGCGAACGCGCCGCATTCGGCGTTGATGCGATTGCTCTTGGAGACCAAGGCGTTATATCAACCGCGTTTTGCTGAATCAGCCACACCATTTTTCCTAGAATCCAAGCCGACGTGACCAGCAATACTAAGGTAAGAAATTGGCTGATTTGTTTCTGCCATTGCGGTATTTTTTGTAGCAAACCTGCTTGCCATAAGCGAGATGAGGTCATACTGCTAAAATCGATTCGCCTCAAAAGATGTCCTTACTGATATTTTCTTACTTCAACCATGATATTTCACATTCATGAGCCGTTAGCCAGACGAAAACCGGCGGATTGGCCTCAAACTATACTTCCATTTCATTTAAACTATGCTTCCATTTAAATGGAACAGATACATAAGACCGCGAAGATCGCGCTACAAAAACACATTAATATATCATAGGAGACATTCTCGTCATTTTTACTGACATTATTTTGTCGGGTAGCTTGAAAATCTGGAACCAAAACACCATTGTAAAGGCCATAAAACGTACAAGACTAACTCCCTTTGAGGCACATTTGTAGTATGAGTTCTGCGACAGAGCAAATAAGATTGGATAAATGGCTATGGGCAGCACGATTTTATAAAACGCGGTCGATCGCACGCAGTATGGTCGATGGTGGTAAAGTCCATTATAATGGCCAACGCACCAAGCCAAGTAAAATTGTCGAGCTTGGGGCAACGATTACCTTGCGCCAAGGCCAAGAAGAGAAAATCGTCACTGTGATCAATCTGTTAGGGCAAAGGCGCAGCGCGCCAGAAGCACAAACCCTGTATTCGGAAACCGCAGCAAGCATCGCCAAACGTGCCCATCATGCCGAGCAACGTAAGCTCAACGCACACAACCCAAGCCCCGAACGCAGACCAGACAAAAAAGAGCGTCGTGACATCATTAAATTTAAACATCAATAAAAGCTGGACCATGTTCCGAGGAAATAGCTAAATGGCAAATAACATTTTAAATCGCTACTTATTTGAAGATCTATCCGTACGTGGCGAGTTGGTACAATTAGACGACGCGTATCAACACATCCTTTCGAGCCAGGAATATCCAGCCCCAGTACAAAAACTTTTGGGCGAACTGCTCGTCGCAACGACCTTGCTAACCGCAACGCTGAAGTTTGAAGGCTCAATTACCATGCAATTGCAAGGCAATGGCCCAGTTTCCTTAGTCGTTATCAATGGTGATAATGAACAGAAAGTGCGTGGTGTCGCACGCTGGAAAGGCGATATTGCCGATGATGCCGACCTACACACTTTGATGGGTAAAGGTTATTTAGTTATCACTATCGAGCCCAAGAAAGGCGAGCGCTACCAAGGTGTGGTCGGTTTAGAGGGTGATAACTTAGTGGAAGTGCTGGAAGGTTACTTCATCCGCTCTGAACAGTTGAAAACACGCCTTTGGATACGCATTGGTACGCAAGATGGAAAAGCCTGTGCCGCTGGCATGTTGCTGCAAACCATTCCGGACGGAACGGGTACGCCCGATGATTTTGAGCACTTAGAGCAGTTAACTAACACCGTAAAAAACGAAGAGCTGTTCACCTTAGAAGCCACTGATCTGTTGTATCGCCTGTATAACCAAGAGAAAGTTCAGTTGTTCACCCCACAACCCGTGGAATTCCATTGTGGTTGTTCACGTGAACGCAGTGGGGCGGCCATCATCACAATAGGCAAAGAGGAAATTTACGACATTTTATCGTCTGAAGGATCCGTTTCTTTACATTGTGATTACTGTGGCACCAACTACTCATTTGAAGAGGCTGAGATCGCAACACTCTACGCACAAGCCTCCTCAGGAAGCGACACAATTCATTAATTTGCATGAATTAACAAGCACGAAGAAAACGTATCAGAGCCAGCTTTATGCTGGCTTTTTTTGTGATCAAAACCCAGCAAAATCAAGCCTTAAACAAACAGAATGGCGTACTTATTTTTTTAAAAGTATTAATCTTATTGATCTAGCGCAAAGGTTTGCGTACGCGATAAAATAGTTGCGCCAATATGTGACGGGACACCTAAAACCACAGGAGTGTCATGGGCAATTTTTGAACTGTGTCCCTGTTTTATCCCCCACCCGTTGCTAGCATGGTGAGCAGATAACAATTACAAATACAAACATTATTACAAAATCCCTACAAAATCTCTTACAAGGAGCACCTATGACCGTTATGGAACATACAAAGGCTGCACAACTAGACCTGACCAAATACGGAATAACCAACGTAGTCGAAGTGGTTCGCAACCCAAGCTATGAACTGTTATTTGCCGAGGAAACTCGCCCAGACCTTGAAGGCTACGAAAAAGGCGTCGTCACTGAACTTGGCGCTGTTGCCGTTGATACTGGCATTTTTACAGGCCGCTCACCAAAAGATAAATTCATTGTCAAAGATGACACCACACGCGATACCCTATGGTGGACATCTGAACAAGCGAAAAACGATAACAAACCGATTAACCAAGAAGTATGGAATGATCTAAAAGCACTAGTGGGTCGTCAACTATCCGCTAAACGTCTATTCGTTCTTGACGGTTACTGTGGTGCCAACGCAGATACGCGCCTTTGCGTGCGCTTCATTACTGAAGTGGCGTGGCAAGCGCACTTCGTCAAAAACATGTTCATTCGCCCAACAGAAGAAGAGCTAGCTAACTTCGAACCTGATTTTGTGGTCATGAATGGTGCCAAATGCACCAATGACAAATGGCAAGAGCAAGGCCTGAACTCAGAAAACTTCACTGTGTTTAACTTAACGGAAAAAATGCAGTTGATCGGCGGTACTTGGTACGGCGGTGAAATGAAGAAAGGGATGTTCGCAATGATGAACTACTTCCTTCCACTGCAAGGTATTGCTTCAATGCACTGTTCAGCCAACATGGCTAAAGATGGCGATGTGGCGATTTTCTTTGGCCTATCTGGCACAGGAAAAACCACACTCTCTACCGATCCAAAACGCGCGTTAATCGGCGATGACGAGCACGGCTGGGATGATGATGGCGTGTTTAACTTTGAAGGCGGTTGCTACGCGAAAACCATCAAGCTCTCCAAAGAAGCCGAGCCTGACATCTACAACGCGATCCGCCGTGATGCGCTACTGGAAAACGTCACAGTACGTAGCGATGGTTCGATTGACTTTGATGATGGTTCTAAAACCGAGAATACTCGTGTTTCTTATCCTATCTACCACATCGAAAACATCGTTAAGCCTATATCGAAAGGTGGTCACGCCAATAAAGTGATCTTCCTATCTGCGGATGCATTTGGTGTGCTTCCACCAGTCTCTAAATTGACTCCAGAACAAACCAAGTATCACTTCTTGTCTGGCTTCACGGCAAAACTAGCGGGTACTGAACGTGGCATCACCGAACCAACACCAACCTTCTCAGCCTGTTTTGGCGCAGCGTTTTTAACGCTCCACCCAACACAATATGCCGAAGTGCTGGTAAAACGTATGGAAGCAGCTGGTGCTGAAGCTTATCTAGTCAACACTGGTTGGAACGGCAGCGGTAAACGCATCTCGATTCAAGATACCCGCGCCATCATTGACGCTATCTTAGATGGTTCGATTGAGAAGGCAGCAACCAAGCATATTCCAATCTTCAATCTTGAAGTACCAACCTCACTACCTGGTGTAAACCCAACCATTCTCGACCCACGCGATACTTACGTGGATCCTCTACAATGGACAAGCAAAGCTGAAGATCTCGCCTCGCGCTTTATCAATAACTTTGCCAAGTATACTGATAACGCAGAAGGTAAAGCATTAGTGGCCGCAGGCCCACAACTCGACTAAAACTGATAAGTCAGTAGCAAGCCCCTTTGATAAGGGGCTTTTTTTGTTGCTGCGTGAGGTAATTTGTTTCACTCTGTCGCAGGTAACGATTTACGAGTAAGGACACCATGAACAAGGCTTTGGCATTGCTGATTGCGATCATCGCGCTATTTCTCACTTTCATGCTGGGTATGTTTGCACTGCTACATACCTCTTATGCTACTCCCGTTGCTCAAACTCTCGTTGAACGGCTTTCGAAAGGAAACGTGACGTTTCAATCTCTTCAATACCAGTATCCTTTGCATTTTCAGTTCAACCAATTAACACTGCGGCAAAATAAGCAGCATATCCCGATAGAGCAAGCCGATATTTGGCTCAACCCACAGCTCATTCGCGACCAAAAAATCGCCGTTGATAGCGTGCTACTTAGTGGTATCAGTCTACAAAATGGCCTTCCTACCGATTTGCGATCATGGCCCATTTCGGTGAGCCAAATCGCGCTCAATCACGCCGACATCGCCCAACAAGGTTGGCTAGCGCGCGGTGTTAACCTACAGATTAAAAATCCACATTGGCCGGATGCTCCAACAGCTCTGCCTTTCGGCGAGATACAACTCTCAGCCGAACAATTTTATTGGCAAGGAGAAGCGCTGAATAACCTACTGCTCGATATGGATTACAAACCTGCCAACAGCACCGTCTATGGGCTCTCGTTGTCATGGCGCGGCACGGCTATTTCAGGTCAAGCCGAGCAGTATCCTCAAGGTTGGTCGCTGATCAATGTGACACTGGAAAAACTCAATCTTAGCCGAGATATGAGTCATTCCTTACGCCAATCGGGTTGGTTTCAGCTCTTTGACAAAATATACCATATCAATAGCTTAGATATTTTAAACAGTCAGATCGAGCTTGCGGATATCAGCTTGCGTAACGTCGATATTTCGCTGGAGAACATTTATCCACACAGCAATATTTGGCAGCAGCAACAAGGTAAATTATCGCTGCGAGCCGACGATGCAACTTGGCTAGGTCAGCAGTGGGTGGAGCCAACCTTTAGCCTGCGCACCGAGCCGGATAAACTGATTATTGAGGATTTTAGTAGTGAATTTAAGCAAGGTGATATTCAATGGGCGGGTGTTATCACCCCCACCTCAGCATCGCTGCAACAGCTCACTATTCGCGGTGTAAAATGGGTGAGCGAAAGCAAAGATGATTTTACGTCGCTGAGCCAGCATTGGCCGTGGGTTGATAACCTCACCATCGAGCAACTCACCATCGCCAATAGCCAACTCATTCAATTATTTGCGCCACCTTATTGGCAATTGTCTGGTGTCCATGCCAAAGGGAAGCAGTTAACTCTCGTAAAAAAGAAGCGCTTGGGATTGTGGCAAGGCACGCTCAATATCAGCGCAAACAGCGCCAGCTACGATTCACTATTGAGCACGCAAAGCGTCGTTGAGATGCGCAGCGAACAAGGCCAATGGTACCTAGATCGTTTATTCATACCGTTAGAAAACGGCTATATCGATGCCACTGCGCGTTGGAATTTCCAAACGTTAAGTCAGCCTTGGCAAACCAACATTCATGCCGATGGGCTACCGCTAGCTGTGCTCAATAAAGTCACCCAGCTTCCCTTTACCATAGAGGGTATCAGTGAATTGGAAGCGCAGGTCAACGGCCTCGCCGGAGACTACGCCACCTTCGCCCACTCCCTCACAGGTGAAGCAACGCTCAATATTCGACAAGGCATATTAACGCTAAGCGATCCTGAGCAAAACCTCAGCCATGAGCCGTTTACGCTCGAAGGTTTAGTCATTCATTCAGACAGAGGGCGGATGATGATTAATACAACGCCGCTGGTTGGAAAGACGCTCAAGGCAAACCTTGATGGTCACGTGGATTTGGTCAAGTTGGAGAAAGGACAACTTAACCTTAACCTCCAACAGATGTGCCGTGAGATGCACTTCGAACTGCTCCACAACACACAGCACACCATCTATTCGTGTGATCCAGAAACCGACACTTACTCAGCCAATGATGCGGCGGCTAACAATGCCTTGTAATTGGGGATCAACATATAGGTTCCCGTAAATTCAACGGCGGGTTTACCGCCACTGGTGATAGTGACATTGACGACGATACGCGCTTTACGTCCACTGGCTAAACGATCTAAATCGCCACTGATGCCATCCAATGAAGTGAAGGCTAAAGGGTTATGCACCACAGGGTGACGATAGCGGATGCGGCTATCAACCAAAACAATATCGCCATTCAGGCTTCGCTCACGCATCAGCAACCATGCCATTCCCCATCCGGTCAAGGTGGCAAGGGTAAATGCCGAGCCTGCAAATAAGGTGTTGTGTGGGTTCAAATTCGGATTGAGCTGAGCGCTGCACTCAAATTGGTAGCCCGTATATTGAGTCACCTTAATGCCCATTTTTTCGCTGATAGGAATGTGCGTGGCCCAGCGTTCTTGCAGTTCAGTACACCATTCAGGTTTGCGAATCACATTGGCCATGGGATCAAGCGGTTTGACCATTTGTTGATGTCGCACTGGCCCGCGTTCATCATTGAGCGAGCCCCGGCGTTCAAAGCCGTTCTTTTCATAAAATGCAATCGCATCTTCACGGGCGCTACAGACTAGGCGCTTTGCACCTTCTTGACGAGCCAGCGACTCTAGCGCCACCAGCACCAAAGAGCCCATACCTTTATTGCGACGGCTACTTTTAACCGCCATATAGCGAATTTGCCCTTCGCAATCTGGCGTAATGTACAAGCGACCAATAGCAATCGGTCGGTTACGACCATCGACAATCATCCTGTGGTGGCTCATGCCATCATACTCATCGCGCTCCGAGCCGATCGGTAGATGCCATGGCTCACGCAGCATTTGCCAGCGAAAATGGTAGTATTTATTCAGTTGGTTGTCGGTACTTGGCGTAATCAGTTTAAACATTTGGTTATCCCTAAATCACAGCCTCTCATACTCCGCATGATCCCAACGAAGGAGGCTCTATCCATTTCTTTATTAAACCTGAAGCCAGAATGTCACTGGGCCATCATTAATCAGCGAGACTTTCATATCTTGTGCAAAGCGGCCACGCTGAGTTGGCAAAATGTGCTCACACAAATCCGAAAAGTAATCATACAGACGCTCAGCATCAGCAGGGTGTGCACCTTTTGAAAATCCGGCACGCGTCCCCTTTTTGGTATCGGCTGGCAATGTAAATTGAGACACCACTAAAACCTGACCGTTCACTTGTTGCACGTTCAAGTTCATTTTTCCCTCTTCATCTTCAAACACGCGGTACTGAGTCACACGTTCGACTAGACGTTTGGCCTTTGCCTCATCGTCATCTCTTTCGACCCCAAGTAGCACCAGTAAGCCCTGATTGATTTCGCCAACCACTTCCCCATCAACACGTACCGCCGCTTCACTCACTCTCTGGATCAACGCTATCACTCTGATTTCCCTTTATCATTTGCTCGGAGATAGGCAATGAGTTTAGCATTTCTTGCTCATTGCTCCAGTGCTCTTTTTCACCCAAAGTCGCCGTCACCTCCGCCCCAACGAGCACAATCATCCAGCATAAGTAGACCCACACAAACAGAATAGGGATCGCCGCCAGTGCGCCGTAAATCAGTTGATAGGAGGGAAACTGAGTAATATAAGCAGCAAACCCTTTTTTACTGAACTCAAATAAAATAGCCGCCACCATTGCCCCGACCAAGGCGTGTGAAAGATGCACTTTTTTATTCGGCACCAGCAGGTACAAACCGACAAAAGCAGAGAATGACAAAATAAAAGGTAGCCAGCGCAGCAACAAATTATAAGCACCAGAGAGTGCTTCGCTGTCAATAATCTTGAGTGAGGTAATATACGAGGTTGCCGCAATACTTGCGCCGACTAAAATTGGCCCGAGCGTAAGAACCATCCAATACATTGAAAAAGAGAGCACCATGCGCCGTTTATTTTTAACTCGCCAAATGTAGTTCAAATTCTTGTCAATATTGGAAATCAGCATTAAAGCTGCAACGAATAAAAATGCCCCGCCCACGGCCGTCATCTTACCTGTATTCGCGATAAATTCGAGCAACGCCTCTCGCACTACATCGCCTGCGGCAGGCACAAAATGGGTGATCACAAAATCTTGAATAACCATACCGACATTGGAAAAAATAGAAAATGAGGAGAGAATTGATAACAGCACGGTAAGCATAGGTACGATCGACAACAACGTGATATAAGCCAAATAGCCCGCATTAACATTGACGCGGTCATGATCCATCCGGCTGAGTAAATAACGCGTAAACAGTAAACATTGTTTGCCAAGCTTTTTAATTTTCAAATGCCTTCTCCCTGCTTATTTTTATCATCAATCACCATTCTATACCTAAAACTGACTATATTGCAGATAAGCAAAGGGCGAGAAGTACACTCCTCGCCCTTAGATTAACTCGTTAACTTATACCATGACGGTATTAGCCACGGCTTGCACGTTTACGATCATTCTCAGTCAAATGACGTTTACGGATACGAATGCTCTGTGGGGTCACTTCCACTAGTTCATCGTCGTCAATAAACTCAAGTGCTTGCTCAAGTGTAAACTTGATTGCAGGTGACAATACTTGCGCTTCATCAGTACCAGAAGCACGAACGTTTGTCAGCTGCTTGCCTTTCAAGCAGTTCACTGTTAGGTCGTTAGAACGGTTGTGGATACCGATCACTTGGCCTTCGTACACTTCATCTGCGTGCTCAGTAAATAGGCGACCGCGCTCTTGTAGGTTGAACAGAGCGTAAGTCAACGCTTTACCTGTCGCGTTAGAGATCAACACGCCGTTGTTACGTTGACCAATATTACCGCCTTTGTGTAGGCCGTAATGATCAAACGTATGGTAAAGCAAACCTGAACCTGAGGTTAAGGTCATGAATTCTGTTTGGAAACCAATCAAACCGCGAGAAGGCATCATGAAATCAAGACGCACACGGCCTTTGCCGTCTGGAGTCATATTCGTCAGCTCACCTTTACGCAGGCCGATTTTCTCCATCACGCCGCCTTGGCTCTCTTCCATCACATCGATCGTTACGGTTTCGAACGGTTCCATTTTCTGGCCGTCTTCTTCCTTCAAAATAACTTCAGGACGAGAAACTGCAAGCTCAAAGCCTTCACGACGCATGTTCTCAATCAGGATTGATAGGTGAAGTTCACCACGACCTGAAACGCGGAAGCGATCTGGGTTGTCGGTTTCTTCAACACGCAATGCTACGTTATGAACAAGCTCTTTTTGCAGACGCTCAAGGATATTACGTGAAGTCACGTATTTACCTTCTTTACCTGCAAACGGTGAGGTATTGACTTGGAAAGTCATGGTCACTGTCGGTTCATCAACGGATAGCGGCACCATGGCTTCAACACAGTTTTGATCACAAATGGTGTCTGAAATTTTCAGCTCACCTAAACCTGTTACCGCAATGATGTCGCCAGCGTTAGCTTGTTCAACTTCGTTACGCTCAAGGCCAAGATAACCCAGAACTGTACCAACTTTACCGTTACGTTTCTTACCATCAGCACCGACAACTGTTACTTGTTGGTTCGCTTTTACGCTACCACGAGTCACACGACAAACACCGATAACACCAACGTAAGAGCTGTAATCAAGTTGAGAAACTTGCATTTGTAGTGGGCCATCAAGGTCAACTTGTGGTGACTCTACATTGTCAACGATCGCTTGGAACAAAGGTTCCATGTTTTCACCAACTTCACCTTCGTTAAGTGTCGCCCAACCGTTCAGTGCAGAGGCATAAACCACTTTAAAGTCGAGCTGCTCATCCGTTGCACCAAGGTTGTCGAACAGGTCGAACACTTGATCCATAACCCAATCAGGGCGAGCACCAGGACGGTCAATTTTGTTAATAACAACGATTGGCTTCAAACCGTGAGCAAAGGCTTTTTGTGTTACGAAGCGAGTTTGTGGCATTGGGCCATCAACCGCATCAACAATCAGCAAAACAGAGTCAACCATTGACATGATACGTTCAACTTCACCACCGAAGTCGGCGTGTCCTGGAGTATCTACGATGTTGATACGGAAATCATTCCAGTTAATGGCTGTATTTTTTGCAAGGATAGTGATACCGCGCTCTTTCTCGATATCGTTCGAGTCCATGACCCGCTCTTCCGTATTACCGCGAGACTCTAACGTACCTGACTGTTGCAGCAGTTTATCAACCAACGTTGTTTTACCGTGGTCAACGTGTGCGATGATCGCGATATTTCTTAATTTATCAATCTGTGGAGTAGCCATGGATTTTGCTTCACTTATTAAGGGAGTAACTCGCTTCGGCATGAGGCCGCAACGAGCATAGAACTTGATTAAAAAAACGGTCAATAATGTACCAGATTTTGGCGAAAAACCTAGAAATATGTGATCTATCGCGCTGATTTTCGCTCACCACAAGCTTAGTCCGCTACTTGCTTTAAAACAAATTGCATCAAAATGGACTAAATCAGCATTGACAAGCCTAGTAAACCTAGGCTGAATAGTGTGCGCTTTGGTAGTTAATGGTGCAACATAAAACTCAAGGCACCAAAATAGTGCAAATAAGGATCTTTTTGGTGCAGAGAAGCATTTAAATTCGACAAAGAACAACCAAAGCACTTGAAATTAAAGGATTAATTTAATTGGCACGAATTTAGCTTTGTTAGAAACAGCATCGATTAATAAGTTTAGAATGAAATTAATCAATGCTAGTTTCAATTCGATTCGGGCCATTACCGCTTTAATAACACTGGAGGTTATCCAAGATGTCAGTAGAAAACGTTCTATCGCTGATCCAAGAAAACGAAGTTAAGTTTGTTGACCTGCGCTTTACCGACACGAAAGGCAAAGAGCAACATATCTCTATTCCTGCTCATCAAGTCGACGCAGACTTCTTCGAAGAAGGTAAGATGTTCGATGGTTCATCCGTTGCTGGCTGGAAAGGAATCAATGAGTCTGACATGGTGATGATGCCTGATGCATCAAGTGCAGTTCTTGACCCGTTCACAGAAGACGCAACACTTAACATTCGTTGTGACATTCTAGAGCCTGCAACCATGCAAGGCTACGATCGTGACCCACGTTCTATCGCAAAACGCGCAGAAGATTACATGCGTTCAACAGGTATCGCAGACACCGTTCTTGTCGGTCCAGAGCCAGAGTTCTTCCTTTTTGATGACGTGAAATACACCAACAATATGTCTGGTGCCTCATTCAAAATTGATGATATCGAAGCGGCTTGGAACACTGGCGCTGAAATTGAAGGTGGTAACAAAGGTCACCGCCCTGGTGTGAAAGGTGGTTATTTCCCTGTTGCACCGGTTGACTCATCACAAGACATCCGTTCAGCCATGTGTTTGATCATGGAAGAGATGGGCCTCGTCGTTGAAGCTCACCACCATGAAGTAGCGACCGCAGGTCAAAACGAAATCGCCACTCGCTTTAATACGCTAACTACGAAAGCCGATGAGATCCAAATCTACAAATACGTGGTGCACAACGTTGCGCACGCCTTTGGTAAAACAGCAACCTTCATGCCTAAGCCTCTTGTTGGCGACAACGGTTCAGGTATGCACGTTCACCAATCTCTTGCAAAAGATGGTGTAAACCTATTTGCTGGTGACAAGTACGGCGGTCTATCTGACTTAGCGCTTTACTACATTGGCGGTATCATCAAGCACGCGCGTGCCATCAACGCATTTGCTAACCCATCAACAAACTCGTACAAGCGCCTTGTCCCTGGGTTTGAAGCACCGGTAATGCTAGCTTACTCGGCTCGTAACCGTTCTGCGTCTATCCGTATTCCAGTAGTACCAAGCCCGAAAGCACGTCGTATCGAAGCTCGTTTCCCAGATCCAGCAGCAAACCCATACCTAGCGTTTGCCGCTCTTCTAATGGCTGGTCTTGATGGTATCAAGAACAAAATCCATCCAGGAGAAGCGATGGATAAAGATTTGTACGACTTACCAGCAGAAGAAGCCGCTGAGATTCCAAAAGTAGCCGAGTCACTTGAAGTGGCACTAAAAGCACTGGATGAAGATCGTGAATTCCTGACCGCTGGCGGCGTATTCTCTGATGATTTCATCAACTCATACATCACGCTAAAAGCAAAAGATGTAGAACGCGTCAACATGGCCGTTCACCCACTAGAATTTGAATTGTACTACTCGGTATAATTCTTAGCTTTGGTGCAAAATGTAACTTAGGTTACGGATTTATCAGGCTCGCCTCGCAGGTGAGCCTTTTTCATATTTGGGGTTAATTCCGGACGTCGTAACATTAGCGTTACAACAATAACGGCACTCGAAAGCCGATACCCTTAACGTGAAAACATCTCTATATAGGGGGATGACTGTGAATTTGATCCGAATTTTACTCCTAACACTCATCATGCTTTATTCCGCGATTTCAATTGCACAAAACGTCTATACGTGGGTGGATGCAAACGGCGTGTTGCATCTTAGCGATGTCCCACAAGATAAGGGAGCAAAGCAAATTTCGATTCCTGATTTTCAAGCCGATGCTCCTGAGCCAACCTTTGAAACCTCTCACCCCGTCACTGACCTCACCAAAAATCTGCCACAGGAAAAATCCGCAACCCATGTCAACAAAATAGAACCGCTGACCATTGCAATTCGCTCTCCGGCTGACGATGAAACCTTACGCAGCAATGCGGGCGTTATTTCAATCAACGCCGAACTCAATCGCAACTTAACCGTCAGTGAACAGTTGCAATTGGTCATGAATGACAAGGCCTATGGCGCCCCCGCCACTCAACCTACTTGGACGCTGAAAAATCTAGATAGAGGAACGCATCGCTTTTTAATTCAAGTAGTTGTAAACGGCAAGATTATTGCATCGTCTAACCCTGTGACGGTGCATTTACATCGAGCCAGCATCAAGTGATGAACTCTTCGCCAATAAGCTCGATATAACAACAGGTTTCACTTTTTCTTCTGACACCGATGCGCCATACTTAGCCATGCAATGCACCAAAGTTGTGCATTGCATCATTTGGGAACACGGACAAGGATGAAAACGTGAATTGTGAGCTAAGCCAAACGATTTTAAATAATATCGTTACCGCCACCTTGATGCTCGATGAGTCTCTTTGTATCCGTTATGCCAATCCAGCGGCTGAACAACTCTTCTCCCAAAGTGCTAAGCGAATTATCAACCAACCACTGTCAAAACTCATCCAGCACGCTTCTCTTGATTTAGCGCTGCTTTCTCAGCCGTTGCAAAGTGGCCAAAGTATTACTGATAGCGATGTTACGTTTGTGGTCGATGGTAAGCCACTGATGCTGGAAGTGACCGTGAGCCCTATATCTTGGCAACGCGAGCTGATGCTTTTGGTCGAAATGCGCAAAATTGGTCAACAACGACGGTTAACACAAGAGCTCAATCAGCACGCCCAACAGCAAGCGGCAAAACTCTTAGTTCGCGGGCTGGCGCATGAAATTAAAAACCCATTAGGTGGGCTACGCGGCGCGGCGCAACTGCTAGAAAAGATGTTGCCGGACCACAGTCTCACTGAGTACACCCAAATTATTATTGAACAAGCCGATCGACTGCGTGCTCTTGTTGACCGTTTGCTCGGCCCACAAAAACCGGGCAAGAAGTGCTCTGAAAATCTCCATGTAATTTTGGAAAAAGTCCGCCAATTGGTTGAGCTAGAAGCCAGCACACACTTGGTGATTGAACGAGATTATGACCCCAGCTTGCCCGATATTTTGATGGATACCGATCAAATCGAGCAGGCATTACTGAATATCGTCAGCAATGCGGCACAGATTTTATCTCATGATCCGCATGGTAAAATCACACTTCGCACCAGAACAGTGCACCAAGCCAATATTCACGGACAGCGCCATAAGTTAGTGGCACGCATAGAAATCAGCGATAACGGCCCAGGCATTCCTACCGAATTACAAGACACACTGTTTTATCCCATGGTCAGCGGCCGTGAAGGTGGGACGGGGCTGGGTCTTTCTATCTCACAAAACCTGATCGATCAGCACAATGGAAAAATCGAGGTTGAAAGCTGGCCAGGTCGAACCACATTTACTATTTATTTACCCATTTGACCGATGTCAGATTGGGTTTGCTGCTAAGGAATAAACATTATGAGTAAAGGATACGTTTGGGTGGTGGACGATGATAGTTCGATCCGCTGGGTGATGGAAAAAACGCTCTCATCAGCCAACATAAAATGCGAAACGTTTTCCGATGCCGAAAGTGTGTTACTGGCGCTAGAAAGAGAAACGCCCGATGTGCTCGTTTCCGATATTCGCATGCCGGGCATGAATGGTATTGAGCTGCTAAACCAAGTTCATTCACGATCTCCTGAGTTGCCCGTCATCATCATGACTGCCCACTCAGATCTTGATGCCGCGGTGAATGCCTATCAAAAGGGTGCCTTTGAGTATCTGCCTAAACCTTTTGATGTCGATGAAACCCTCACCTTGGTTGAACGTGCCATTGCTCATAGTCAGGAGCAGCGCAAAGAACAATCCAATCAACAGATTGGCGTTGATAGTACACCGGAAATCATTGGAGAAGCCCCTTCAATGCAAGAGGTATTTCGGGCGATTGGCCGTTTATCACGTTCCTCAATCTCAGTCTTGATCAATGGTGAATCAGGAACCGGGAAAGAGTTAGTCGCTCACGCGCTTCATCGCCATAGCCCACGCGCCCAAAAACCGTTTATTGCCCTCAATATGGCCGCAATTCCAAAAGATCTCATCGAGTCAGAACTGTTTGGTCATGAGAAAGGAGCATTCACCGGTGCAAACAGTGTCCGCCAAGGGCGTTTTGAGCAGGCCAACGGGGGCACTCTATTCTTAGATGAAATTGGCGATATGCCGCTCGACATTCAAACTCGGCTACTGCGTGTTTTAGCCGATGGTCAGTTTTACCGTGTAGGAGGGCATTCAGCAATCAAAGTGGATGTACGCATTGTCGCCGCCACTCACCAAAACTTAGAAAAACTCGTTCATCAAGGAAAGTTTCGTGACGATCTCTTCCACCGTCTCAATGTCATTCGTATTCATATCCCAGCACTGCGTGAGCGAAGCCAAGATATAGAAAAACTGACCAAGCACTTTCTCGCCTCTGCAGCAAAAGAATTAGGCGTAGAAATGAAAACGCTACATCCTAAGAGCATTGAAATTTTGAATCGTCTTGAATGGCCGGGAAACGTACGACAACTTGAAAATATGTGTCGCTGGTTAACTGTAATGGCCAGTGGCAGCGAGGTGCTACCCAGTGATCTTCCTTCCGAATTATTGTCGGAAAAGAAAAATAGTGACTTTGATAGTGCTATAAGTTGGCAACAACAACTCGCAAGTTGGGCTAAATCTTCATTAGCTTCAGGAGAAACAGAGCTGCTTTCTTATGCACTTCCTGAATTTGAACGTATACTTTTGGAAGCAGCACTTCATCACACCAATGGTCACAAACAAGACGCAGCTAAGGTGCTTGGGTGGGGGCGCAATACGTTGACAAGGAAGTTAAAAGAACTTTACTGATAATTTTTTAATGATCAGGTGCAGTGATTCACTTTCTGGCACAATGCAATCACCCACCACCTTGCGTGTTTTACCGATAATTTGTATGGATGCAGAAGACACGACATGTCATTTACGAATCAAATAACGTTGAAAACAGCCGTTGTTCTACCATTTGTTATGATTTTCCTCATAACGATTGGAGTGATTGTGGGTGTACAAAAATACAGTTATGAAGAGATGGTTGATGACATTAGCAGCAAACAGCTTTCATCATTAAATGCCAATGTAGAGCAGCGACTGATCAGTTTTCTCGATGAACCTTTTCAAGCCAGCCTCGCTTTAAGCCACACGATCGGCTTTAGTCAGTTCTATTCTGCGGACGATGTCAGTAAAGTAGAAGGATATCTGCTTGCCAGTTTTGAAACGCTTTATCGACCGCTAGAACAAATTGATGTGATCGGATTTGGTGGCGAACAGGCGGAGTACGTGGGCTTTCGCAAAGAGATTGGTGATAGTTTTACCTTGATGGTGAAAGATAATCGAACTCAGCAAAACTTGGTGATCTACTCAGGAAAAACCATCAATCAAGATATTCGCTCCACCATTGCCGATTATGATCCAAGAACTCGCCCCTGGTATACTCCAGTTGCACAAAGTTTAAGCCCAAGTTGGTCGCCAATCTACACTAATGTTGATGAACGCCAAGAGATCACGCTCTCTGCTTTAGCACCCGTTTTCTCTATGAACAAGTTCATCGGTGTTTTGGTGACTGATGTGAAAATCGATACGTTCAATGCGTTTCTGGCCTCACTGCAACAGAAAACTCATGCCAACGTGTATATTATTGATCCAGAAAAAAGATTGGTAGCTCACTCCAATACCAGCACCGTTGTCTCTTGGGGGACCGAACTGTCGGCAAAAGGAGAGCGACTACTGGCTATCGAAAATGCCAACCCAGTGATCCAAGCCAGTGCACATTATATTGATAACCATGACAAAATGCTGTCAGCAACACTCAACAAATTCGAAACGGTAGTTGATGGCACCCGCTATTTTAATCATCTCACTCCCTTTAAAGATAAACATGGCATCGAATGGTTTATTGGCGTCTCGATTTCAGAAACCGATCTACTTGGTCGATTGCCAGAAAACCAACAAAACAGTTGGATTATTGGCGGTATTGTCAGCCTTATCGGCATTGGTATAGGGCTCATTGCCTTTAATCGAATCACCACTCCAATTACCGCTACCGCGGCGGCTGCTCAGCATCTAGCAAAAGGGGATTGGGAAAGTAACATGCCGAAAGCTGGTAATATTTATGAAACGAGTTTGCTTGTTTATTCATTCAATGAAATGGCCAACAACCTAAAAGCCTCATTTAAGGCATTGCATTCCCAATTGATCTACGATTCCCTAACCAAGCTCTATAGCCGTGAAGGTTTAATTGATAACTTTAGTCAATTAAATCAAATTAATGGCAGCCTATTGCTTATCGGCATCGATAAATTCAGAGATATTAATGACAGCTTGGGGCATCAGCAAGGTGACTTACTATTACAAATTATTGCTGAAAAATTACGCACACTATTTGCAAGTACCTCATGTATTGCTCGTACAGGTGGTGATGAATTCGCTATTTACATCCCCTCTTTACAACAAAAGAATGAAGCCCAATCCGCGGCTAACAGCATATTACAAATGTTTGCTGTCCCATTCTCAATGCATAATGAAAAAGTGGTCGTCAATGCCTCCATTGGCATCGTGCTTCCTAATGACACACTCCATACTATGGCGCTATGGTTACGTAATGGTAGCATCGCACTCAGCCACGCCAAGCAAGAGCGCTCAAGGATCTGCTATTACTCTCCAGAGATGGACGATGTTTCTCGTAAACGTACGCAAATGCTCACTCAAATTAAGCTTGCCATCGAGAACAAAGAATATATTCCGTATTATCAACCAATTGTAAACTTATCAACGGGAGATATCATCGGAGCTGAAGCCTTGGCACGCTGGGTGACACCAAGCGGTGATATCATTCCCCCCTTGGAATTCATTCCTATCGCTGAAGAAAGCGGCTTCATTGGCCTGATTGGTGAGCAAATCTTGTATCAAGCGTGTTTTGACACGATGCAAGGCATCAAGATGGGTAAATGGGGATCGACGTTTAAAATGCACGTCAACCTCTCAGTGAACCAGCTATCTCAACCTCAGTTTGTTCATGAGCTCAAAGCGACTTTGGAAAGAACGGGGCTTGAACCCAATAATCTCGCTTTAGAGATCACAGAATCAAGAATTGTTGATAACGACCCAGTTATTTTAGCAAACATGAACAAACTCAAAGAGCTGGGCATCCATATCGCGATAGATGATTTTGGTACCGGATACAGCTCCCTTTCTTATTTACATCAACTTCCATTCGATTGTCTAAAAATAGACAGGGCGTTTGTATCGCAGCTCGAACAGACAAATCTCAGTAGCTCAGTCGTTGCGGCAATCATCAACATGACTCGTGGGTTTAATGTCGAAATTGTAGCAGAAGGTATTGAAACCAAAGAGCAAGTCCATCTCCTAACCATGCTTAACTGCACTCAGGGACAAGGCTTTCTGTTTAGTAAAGCCATCCCTTTTTACGAATGGTCAACAGATATGGTAAACATAAAAGCCAAATAAACAGAATTGGGTGATTTAATACGCTTTGCTAGCTGACACTGGCTACATTGATTTTTATACTTGATGCCATACACACTTTCGGAAAAACATAATGATAACTAAAAACCTACCGCTTACTGATTTGCATCGCCATCTTGACGGCAACATTCGAACCAAAACTATCTTAGAACTAGGGCAACGATTTGGTGTAGCGCTGCCAGCTGGCAACATAGAAGAGCTCACACCTCATGTACAAATCGTCGAAGCAGAACCATCATTGGTCGCCTTTTTATCAAAACTTGATTGGGGAGTTGCCGTATTGGGTGATCTCGATGCTTGCCGAAGAGTCGCCTACGAAAATGTCGAAGATGCCTTAAATGCTCAAATTGATTATGCCGAGCTGAGGTTCTCTCCTTACTATATGGCTATGAAACATCAACTGCCTATCGCTGGCGTTGTTGAGGCTGTAGTTGATGGGGTACAAGCGGGCGTTCGAGACTTCGGTATTCAGGCTAACCTAATAGGAATTATGAGCCGCACTTTTGGCACCGATGCTTGTCAGCAGGAGCTAGACGCTATTTTGACTCAAAAGCAGCACATTGTTGCAGTCGACTTGGCAGGCGATGAACTTGGGCAGCCGGGCGAGCGATTTATTTCTCACTTTAAACAAGTACGAGATGCAGGGCTAAGAGTTACAGTACACGCTGGAGAAGCAGCGGGGTCAGAAAGTATGTGGCAGGCAATTAAAGAGCTAGGTGCAGAACGCATTGGACACGGAGTAAAAGCCGTCCATGACCCTAAGCTAATGGATTATCTTGCCAAACATCGTATTGGCATTGAGTCTTGCCTAACGTCAAACTTCCAAACGAGCACAGTAAACTCTCTTGCTCATCATCCTATAAAACAGTTTTTAGAGCATGGGATACTTGCTTGTTTAAATACTGATGACCCAGCGGTTGAAGGTATTGAACTTCCACATGAATATGAAGTTGCAGCACTTCAAGCAGGCCTTTCTCAAGAGCAGATCAGACAAGCGCAAATTAACGGATTAGAATTAGCCTTTCTTTCAGACTCAGATAAAAAAGCACTGTCAGCCAAAGCCGCTTTGCGTAGCTAAATCTCCTGAACCATGTCTCTCTAGCCGATGTTTAATACATCGGCTTTTTTATACCTAAGACATAGAGACCGAAAAGAATAAGAATAGATTGAACAAAGTGTAGCTACCACACGACTGTCCTGAGAGTGATAAAAAATAAAATGCTATTTTTCTCAAACGAAAAAAGCCCTGCTATTACTAGCAGGGCTTCTTAATAAGTGGCGGAGCGGACGGGACTCGAACCCGCGACCCCCGGCGTGACAGGCCGGTATTCTAACCAACTGAACTACCGCTCCGCAGCGTGTCTGGTTAGACAATATTCAAAGCCTGGCGATGTCCTACTCTCACATGGGGAGACCCCACACTACCATCGGCGCTGTTGTGTTTCACTTCTGAGTTCGGCATGGAGTCAGGTGGGTCCACAACGCTATGGTCGCCAAGCAAATTTCTTAATTCGGAAAGCTGTTTCGTTCTCATTCACACATTCAATGTTCTTCAATTGAGCCCACAAAACCCCTTCGGTGTTGTATGGTTAAGCCTCACGGGCAATTAGTATTGGTTAGCTCAACGCCTCGCAGCGCTTACACACCCAACCTATCAACGTTCTAGTCTCGAACAACCCTTTAGGACACTTAAAGTGCCAGGGAAGACTCATCTCAGGGCTCGCTTCGCGCTTAGATGCTTTCAGCGCTTATCAATTCCGAACTTAGCTACCGGGCAATGCCATTGGCATGACAACCCGAACACCAGCGGTTCGTCCACTCCGGTCCTCTCGTACTAGGAGCAGCCCCCTTCAATCTTCCAACGCCCACGGCAGATAGGGAC
>NZ_CAWNTB010000188.1:0-17725 GCF_963877065.1 Vibrio sp. V01_P9A10T6 | reverse complement strand
CAATAATATAGAACAACTACAAGTCACAAAAGTGAAGCTACCGAGTACAACAAAAATGGTGCTCACAGCCAATACTCAGCGCTTGCATAACTCATTGATTCATAGCCCTGTCGCCGTGTTTGAAATACCAGCCGATCGTGGCCAAATGAATTTAACGGTCACCAGCGAAATTCAAGATTCAGTATTTTATCCTTATGTTGTTATCACAGATAAAACAGGAACCGTTTTAGAATCGTATACCGACACTGAGTTCGAATATCGTAAGCCACGTTTAAATTTGGGTAATCGTCTGGCTGCTGATTTGGAGTTTTATCCTCCCCAAGGTCATAAAACGCTTTTACTTATTGTTTATACAAAGGAAAAAGATCTATCAGGCGTAACTTATGTTGCACATCCTGGACGTATTGATGCCGAAGGCCGTGGTAACTACATGCCGGAATTAAAAGATATTCCAATGCCACACGGTTTGACTGGAACCATTGAGTTGGATGTTTCTGGTCCCAGCTTTCTATCGTTTGTGAAGCCTGAGAATAAAGTAAAGACAGTTTCAACGGATGAAGCAAAACTGATAAAAAAAGTGCAGCCAGATACTGAAACTTACTACAAGGTATCGATTCAGAAAGCGGTAAAAGCGAACGATATATCTAAAGCACTTAGCTTACTTGATGAAGCCAAAGCGCTAGGTATTGATGGAGCACAAGAAGTCTTTGTTAAAGCCGTGAATGCGAAATAATTAAAGATCGTACTACTGGCGTCCCTATGTGGACGCCTTTCTTTTTCTAGTCTCAAAATTCTGAGCTTCGATTACTAAAAATGACAAGCTAATTATCACTTCTCTCACTTTAGAACCCACTAGATCATTCAATGCAGAGATAAATATCATGGAACCCAAATGGTGGCATAGCGCTGTGGTATACCAAATATACCCGCGCAGTTTTTACGATTCTAATCACGATGGTATCGGCGATTTAAATGGCATTATTAGTAAGCTTGATTACCTTGCAGAGTTAGGCATTAACGTTATTTGGCTATCTCCTGTTTATCAATCTCCAATGGATGATAACGGTTATGATATTTCTGACTACCAAGCAATAGCTCAAGAGTTTGGTTCCATGGAAGATATGCAGCGTTTACTGAGCGAAGCACAAAAACGCAATATTAAGATAGTGATGGATCTTGTCGTTAATCACACATCGGATGAACACCAATGGTTTTTACAAGCGAAGCAATCGCGAGACGATCCGTATCGAGATTACTACATTTGGCGGGATGCAAAACCAGATGGCAGTGTACCGGATGATACAGGGTCAATTTTTGGTGGCAGTGCTTGGCACTGGGATGAGCAAACGCAGCAATATTACTTCCACCTTTTTTCTAAACGTCAGCCAGATCTGAATTGGGAAAACCCTAAAGTGCAGCAAGAAGTGCACAGCATGATGAACTGGTGGATTGAACAGGGCATTGGTGGTTTTCGATTAGATGTTATTGATTTAATTGGCAAAGAAATTGATAAGGGCATTACTGGTAATGGCCCGCGCTTGCATCCGTTATTACAGCAAATGAATGCCGCCACCTTTGGTAATCAAGATCTGCTGACCGTGGGAGAAACTTGGGGAGCCACACCAGACATTGCAAAACTGTACAGTGCGCCGAGTCGTCGTGAGTTATCGATGGTTTTCCAATTTGAACACATCACTTTGACGTGGGAGCAGGGTGACAAATGGAGCCCTATTCCGTTAGATCTTAAGCAGTTTAAACAGGTATTAACCAAGTGGCAGATTGAGCTTGCCGATCAGGGTTGGAATTCATTATTTTGGAATAATCATGACCTACCACGCGCTGTATCTAAGTATGGTGATGACAAACGCTACCGAGCTGAATCTGCGAAAATGTTGGCCACGAGCTTACACTTTCTGAAAGGCACGCCTTATATTTACCAAGGCGAAGAGATCGGAATGACGAATGTAGCCTTTGATTCGCTCGATAAATACCGAGACATCGAGACGTTAAATTTTTATCGTGTGAAAACAGAATCGGGCGTGTCCCATCAGCATATGCTGGATGCTATTCATCAAAACAGCCGCGATAATGCTCGAACGCCGATGCAATGGTCTGCGGATAAACACAGTGGATTTACTCAAGGTTCTCCGTGGATAGAGGTGAATCCTAACTATCTACAAGTCAATGTTGAACAAGCCCTTGCGGATGAACAATCGATTTACTATCACTATAAAAAATTAATTGCATTGCGTAAAAAACACCTGTCCATCGTCTATGGAACCTTCACGCCTTTATTTGAAGAACATGACCAAGTGTTTGGCTATGTGCGTGAGTACCAAGATGAGCAAATTGTCGTGGTCAGTAATTTTTCATCGGCCACGGTTGGCTTAGCAATACCCGAAAAGTTTCAATCGAGAGCGGTGGAGTGTTTGAGTACTAACTATCAATTGATTGAAAAATTAGAAGAAAATCTAACGCTCGAACCTTATCAATCAATAGCCGTTTTGCTAAGTAAGTACAGTTAACGACTCATTTTTTGAACTGAAATGAACGCAGCGATTTAGCTGTGTTTTTTCATTCATTAATCCAAATCGGAATCTATTCCTCAATTAGTGTGATTGTGCGTAACACTCTTGAAAAGAGTGCGGTACTATCTTAGTGCTAAATATATTGTGTATTTCATCCATTCGCATGGGTGATTTTAGCGATTAGCACTTTTAAAAGAGTTTGAGATGGAACGAATATAGCCAGATTTTCTCAAATCTTGAGGAAAATGGTCGATAATGAAGTTAATCAGCTAAATAAGATTTGAATCAATGAGCACTATTGGGATTGCCATAGGCGCAACCGGGTTGTCACTTATCCTCATCTTTGTGTGGATGCTTTCGCTCTCTTTGCGCAAAAAACGCTTAGAGGAAGAGAGAAAAGAGAGAGAAATCGCTTACCGCAAAGCGATAGAGAAATCACGTGAACAAGAAAGACAAGATCGCTTGTTTAAAGCCGAAACAGGTCATGTACCGACTATTTTGTATTTGGCGAAAGAAGCCGAACGAACCAACCTTAAAGAGGCGATGTACTGGTATGATAAAGCGGCAAATTATGACAACGTTACTGGAATGTATGGTGTCGTCCGGATTTGCCAAAAGTTTCGAGATGATCTGATTCTGCGGGGGAAAGAGAAGTTTTGGCAAACCTGCATTGCCGGAATTGAAGGCAACTTGACCGCAAAATATGAAACTGGCATGGCCTATATTCATGGCCGTGGTGTTGAAGCAAATATTGCGAAAGGAGTCTCGTTAGTTCAAGAGGCTGCGGAAGCGAATTTACTCGACGCCATTATTTTCATGGGTGATTGGTGTGTTTCACACGACAATATCGCGCCATCACCAGCGGATTCAACATTTTGGTATTCCAAAGCCGCGAAGCTAAATAGCCCGATAGGACAGATGAAACTAGGCTTGAACTACCTTAAGGGTACTGGTGTGGCGATGGAGCACAGCAAAGCCTGCTATTGGTTGGAACGGGCTTCTGAAAAAGGTCATGTTGAGGCGATGTATCACGCAGGAGAAGCGTGGATAGATAAAGGTTCAAATGGCAATGCTATTGCTTATATTTGGTTATTTTTATCGGCTCATTTTGGTTTTGAACCTGCAAAGGTGTTAAGAGATCAAGTGGGCTCTCGTATCGGTGTTGATTCTGTTGTGGGGCTGCAATCCTTAGCCAAACCACTAATGAAGAAAATCGGTGCGGGTACAGTAAGCAAACACTCAATTATTAAGGCGTTGAACAAACTCTACAAACGTGGAATCCCTATCCCTGAGAAAGGGGAGTTGCCTGATGAAGATGAGCTCTCATTGAGCGCAGTGGCCGATGCCTCTGAAGAGCTTGTGTCATCTAGCCCGTCTGATGATGAGGTTCTAACGCGATTAGATTTCTCCAATACTTCCATGGACAGGTAATGTTGGATAGATAAAGTGGCCAACTACTTTAAATCAAAAGTATTTGAAATAAAAATCCCCAGCCGATCGGCTGGGGATTTTTGTTGGGATCGACTTCTGTTCGAATATCGAATGATTATGCTGATTTATTGTGCTCAGCTTGGCAAACGGCTGCGGTGAAGACGACATCTGTTGAGCTATTAAGCGCCGTTTCAGCTGAATCTTGAATCACGCCTATGATAAAGCCAACTGCGACAACCTGCATTGCTACGTCATTTGAGATACCAAATAGCCCACATGCGAGCGGGATAAGCAGCAATGAGCCACCTGCCACACCGGATGCGCCACACGCAGAGACGGCGGCAACGATGCTCAGTAGCAATGCTGTCATAAGGTCAATTTCAATACCTACCGTGTTCACTGCGGCTAGTGTGAGAACAGTGATAGTAATGGCGGCACCAGCCATATTAATGGTCGCGCCGAGCGGAATCGAGACTGAATAGGTATCTTCATCCAGTTTCAGTTTCTCACATAATGCCATGTTGACTGGGATATTGGCGGCGCTTGAGCGTGTGAAAAATGCGGTGACACCACTTTCACGCAAGCACTGGAAAACCAATGGATACGGGTTTTGGCGAGTTTTCGCGTACACAATGATTGGGTTGACAACTAATGCGATGATCAACATAGCACTGAGCAATACAAATAAAAGGTTGGCATAACCAGCCAAAGATTCAAAGCCAGTCGTGGCAAACGTGGATGCAACCAAGCCGAAAATACCAAACGGTGCTAGGCGAATAATAAAACGCACAATTTGTGAAACGCCGTGGCTTAAATCTTCAAATACGGCTTTAGTTGTTGCTGACGCATGGTGTAAAGCTAAGCCCAACCCAACAGCCCATGCCAGAATGCCAATATAGTTTGCACTCATTAGAGCATTGACTGGGTTATCAACCAGCTTAAACAGCAGGGTATTAAGCACTTCAGCGATGCCTTGAGGAGGCGTTGCACCTTCTGCCCCCGCAACCAATGTTAAGGTTGTAGGGAAGATAAAGCTCAATACAACGGCAGTAAGAGCGGCGGTGAAGGTCCCCAAAAGGTAAAGTACCACGATTGGGCGCATATAAGTGTGTTGGTTTTTCTTTTGGTTTGCGATGGACGCGGCGACCAAAATAAACACGAGGATCGGCGCTACGGCTTTAAGTGCGCCAACGAAAAGGTCGCCAAGTAGGCCGACACTTTTCGCATCATCGGGTGAAAGGGTTGCTAATATCCCACCGAGAACGATACCGGCGAGTATTTGCAGAACCAAATTGCCACGCGCAAAACGGGCGAAAATATTGTTGCTTTGCATAGTTATCCCTGCAATAAATCGAATTACATCCTGCATGACCTAAATACTACGAAGCCATAGCATCGGTTATGGTAGACAAATAGAGTTATAGTGACATCAGTGAACTCCACTGAAGGGGGTAATGATATCTACGCGGGATATTGTGTCTAGAATTAATTGATAATCAGCACAAATAATTAATCAATGTGTGGAAATGCAATCGATTTTGAGTGAAATGTAAATAAAATGTAGCATTTGTGGTGGTGGAATGATAAGCCTCTCGTCGGGATGTTTCGCTCTCGCCATTAAACTGGACAATGAGCGGTTAGTGCGATGATAAAAGAGGGTAAGCCAACATCGCTCACCCTCTTCTTTTTAATGGTGTGCCATACCACTCATCACTTTTTTTACTGGTGCAGTAATGGTTTGTTGCTCACCATTGGCAAAGGTCAGTTGTACGTCAATCTTTTCACCTTCAACCAATGGTTTCTTCAAATCAAAAAGCATGATGTGTAAGCCGCCCGGTTTGAGTTCGACGTGCCCTTTGGCCGGAATTTTAAATTCAGTGACTTGACGCATTTTCATCACATCTCCTTCGGTGATTACATCATGCAACTCAACTTTCCCTGCCACATCGGTGTTGGCCGATACAATGAAACGGTCCGTTTCACCTTTATTCATGATTTGAGAAAATACTGCGCTGGTAGTGGCGGTTGGTGCGGTAGCACGTGCGTAAGGGTGATGTACCATTATATCTGTGTTCGCAAAAGCAAGTGGGCTAAAGGCAAGGCTTGCTAAAAAAAGAGCATTGAGCTTCATGTTATTTTCCTTGTGATGACGTCATTATTGCTTTGATGGCTTCAACAATGGGAGCCGGTGAAAGCGTGTGTGGAACTTTAGTGATTAATGTTCCATCTGGTTGTAAAAAGTAGAAGTAGGAGCTGTGATCTAATGTGTATTTCAGTTCAGATCCCTTTAATTCGGTTTTGCGGAAAATGACGCCATACTGATGCGCCAGTGGTGTTGTAATGTCTAAAGGAGCAGAAAGTCCCTCGATCATAGGGTGGAAATATTGGGCGTATTGATGAGAAGCATCGGCAGCGTCACGCTCTGGATCGAGAGAGATAAATAAAGGGCGCAGCTTTGCTTTGGTTACATCATCCAGTTGATTGAGTGCACCTGCTAACATAGCCAGAGATGTTGGGCAGACATCTGGGCAGCGTGTAAAGCCGAAGTAAACAACACGTATGCGTTCATCTTTAGTATCAAAAATAGAGATGGGTTGATTTGCTTTGCCAAATAAAATTACTTCAGAAGATGAGCCATTACCGCTCTCTAAATCCATACTTTGCTGCGTATCAAAATAGGTTTTTATGCCAAAGCCTAATACAAACGCAACCACCAATGCCAGAGACCAATTTCTACTCATCTTTCCATCCTTATTGCCGGAAATACTTGGGTACGACCGTCAGAGAGTTCGCCAATCCATGTCATTTTTTCAGTCGTGCAAACTGGGAGTACAATCTGTGCTGTGTAGAGCCCGTCTTCCTGCGGCGTCAGTACATATTTAGCGGTGCCCATCTCCATCTCTAGCCCATTGAGTGTGAGTGTGAGTTTACTTGCATTGGCTTGCGGCCATTCAACGGTCAGAGTGTTAGCCACCAAAGGTTGAGATTTATCGTGTGCCAATGTCATGACCACATCTCCTTGTCGACAAGGGGCACTCGACAATTGGCAATATCGATTAATGTCTGGAGAAGAGTGTGCTGAAGAGAGCCAATTGAAAATATCGCTGCTAAAGTAACCCGCTAGTAGGGCTAGAACAAAGACGCCGATTTTGATTGCGTTGTGCATGGGGACAATCCAAGCGGTTATAAAACGCGAATATTATCACAGCTATCTTTTTTCAGTGGTGACGAATGGATAAAATGTGCAACAAATCAATATAGTAAAGGTGAGTCTCCCCACCTTTACTCATTCATGCTATGCGGTGTGATTTACACATCGTGATGTTTTGCATATTGCTCCAAGCCCAGCACGAGGGCAACAGCGCAAAGCATCAATAAAATGGCTACCAGCAGTTGCGAAGGCTGTGAAGTGATGGACTCAAATTCCAATGGAGAAAGGTTCCGCTGCAGTAAAGGAACGAGCTCGCCGTGAGAATTGGTTCGCCAAGTGAGCGTTTCTTTCCAAGGCCAGATTTTGGGTAAGGTGCCGATCATTAATCCCGTAAGAAAAATTAAGGTCAAATCTCTAAATTGTTTGAGTAACCAAGATAATACGTGAGAAAAACTCAGTAAACCACCGACACATCCGAGTAGAAAGAGTGCCAAAATATCGGCTTGCATCTCTTTCACCGCGCCCAGTACCGGTGCGTACATACCAATCAGCAACAGGATAAAACTTCCAGAAATTCCCGGTAGAATCATGGCGCAGATGGCAATAGCACCGGCTAGAACTGTGTTCAGCGCTGTTGGTTCCATCTGCATTGGGTTAAGTACCGTAATACTGTAAGCAAACGCAATTCCCAGCAAAGCGAAGAGCAACCGAGAAAGTTTGAACTGCTCAATTTGTTTCACAATATGGAACACCGAAACCAGAATTAAACCGAAGAAGAATGACCAAATGGGAATAGGATGCGTGGCTAACAGCCAAGAAATGAGTTTAGCCAAAGAGAGGATACTGGTGAATATTCCCCCAAACAGTGCGAGCAAGAAGAAGCCATTAATATGTTGAAATGCGGCGGCTAACCCATCTCGTTTGACTATGCGCAATAAACTTGGATTAATCCTACGAATGCTTTCAAGCAAAGTGTCATAGATACCAGTGATGAATGCAATGGTTCCACCCGAAACACCCGGTACAACATCGGCGGCGCCCATGGCCATCCCTTTTAAAAACGTACTGAAATAGTTCATTGAATCTGCATGATTAAGTGTATGTACCGGAAGTATATAATGAAATAACTAAGAAATGCTTGTACAAAAGATGAGTAAGTGATGCTGGCTTAAGGTGAAAAAGCGCAGAAAGTTAGTTTGTTTTATAGCAACTGGGTGAGCATTGTTTTGCATTCGTTTCGCATAATGCAATTTGCGTAATGCGAAAAAGTACTACATTTTGATGAATTAATGCGATGCATAGCTAAAAAGCAGACCTTTTTTAGTTGGCATACTTCATGCATAATACTATTCGACCCTTCTTAAAGCCGAGGGTCACCTAGCCAACTGACGTTGTTAGTGAATGAATTTGTTCACACTATATATAAGCCAATCGCATCATTGCGGTTGGCTCTTTTTTTGTCTGTTAGGTATGATACGCCTCCTCGCTCGTCTAATGAGAGTTTGCAAATGACAATCAAAAGCCGTGAGCGAAGATGTTTTTCGAGCAAAACCAGTTAGGCCATACGTTCGTAAAACCCATCAAATAAACATCGTATATCATTGTAAATAAACAATATCCATAAGGATGATCCGTATCGATCAATCGTATTTTTTTCGAGTTTATCAAGTTTTTCTTTGATGATCTCCAAACTCATTAAGGAAGATGAGTGAAGCAGTAATAAGAGGTTATATGCACCATTTAATTTCAATTGGGCCCCTTGAGTCTTTCTTAATCGCTATTAGCGTGCTTTTTTTAGGTCACTTTATTAACGCAAAACTGCCTATCTTGGAAAAATTCAACATTCCTGAGCCCATCGTCGGTGGCTTAATTGTCGCTTTCGCGATCACTCTTCTACATTTTTACGGCTTAGATTTAGAGTTCTCATTGCCGTTGCAGAATATTTTTATGCTGATGTTTTTCAGCACCGTAGGCCTTGCGGCTAATTACACTCAACTGGTTAAGGGTGGCGCAAAAGTCTTTCTTTTCCTCGCTGTTGCCTCGTTTTATATCATCATCCAAAATGGCGTCGGTGTATCGTTAGCGACGGCTCTTGGTCTTGACCCACTGATGGGGTTGATCGCCGGTTCTATTACCCTCTCGGGTGGACACGGTACGGGAGCGGCGTGGGCTCAAACATTCAACGACAATTATGGGCTTAGCAATACGCTAGAAATTGCCATGGCCTCAGCGACCTTTGGTTTGATCATTGGTGGGATTATCGGTAGCCCAGTTGCCCAAAAACTCATTAATAAAAACGGGTTTGAATCTGAGTATGGACGAGGAACCAAAACGCACGATAAGTTCCCAGAGCTGGTTACGTACAATGAATATGAAGAAGATAAAGTCACCGCTAAGAAAGTGATCGAGGGTTTGTTCATCCTTCTTATTTGTGTCACTGGTGCTAAATATTTAGAACAGTGGGTAAGTGCATTTGAAATCAAATGGTTGATGATCCCCGATTTTGTCTATGCGCTTTTCATCGGTGTGTTCATTACCAATATACTGGAATTGACGAAAGTTCATAAAATTGATGCTGAAACCGTTGACATCTTAGGCACCGTTTCTCTATCGCTATTTCTTGCAATGGCACTCATGAGTTTAAAGTTATGGAATATTTTTGACTTGGCTGTCCCATTTCTGGTGATTTTAGCGGTGCAATCGGTCGTGTTGGGTATTTTTGCTTATTTTGTGACATTTAAAGTCATGGGATCAAATTATGACGCTGCTGTGATCGCTGGTGGGCACTGCGGTTTTGGTCTTGGAGCAACCCCAACCGCTGTGATGAATATGGGCTCATTGGTGACACGATATGGGCCATCACCACAAGCGTTTATGGTAGTGCCTATCGTAGGTGCATTCTTTGTGGATATTGTGAATTTGGTTATCTTGCAGGGATATATTTCTTTTCTAGGTTAAAAACAATGCAGTTAAAAGCAATGTAAAAAGTAAAAACGCCCTGACTTAACTTGTTTAACAGGGCGTTTTTATTACTTCAACGTCAATTTGGTGCCATCAAACTTCAGTTGACCTAATAAACTTTTCGCATTTTTGACACCTTCTTCATCAAACTGCACTCCGTAACGAGCATAGTGCAGTGAGCGTTGCAAGTTACAAACTTTACCCATCAAAGGCGCAAAGAATTGGCTGCTGCGAGGATCAGTAAATAATTCGAGACTAATCTTATCACCCACTTGGAAAGTACGCCCAAGAGGAGGTGTGACAAAACGACAGCCACTTTTGGAGAGATCTCTTACCTCACAATCCGACTTATGCGTTCCTACCGTTGCTTTTCCTGCTAGATTCACATCGTAACGAGCTTCTTTGCGCAGTTGGGTCACTTGCATGCTGTTGGGAATAGATAACATGGCGAGCGGTATAGGCTCTTGCAATACATGTAACAACTGGCTACGAAAATGGATTAAAGCTCCTTCGCCACGTGGTGAAATAGCTCTGATATTCATCCAAAAACCTTCTTGGAAGAAAAAAGAGAGATCATCTGCGGAAATTTTAGGAATTTCTACAAGGAGATGGGAATGAGAGTAGGTACCGATAAATGACGTTTTACACTGGAATTTCGTACCAACGGGAGTGGTTATACTTAAGGTTAGTTCGCTACTGTGTTCAACCATAGATAACGCATCAGTACTATTAAGTGTCGATAGGGTTTTATTACGTTCGGTTGAACGGTTTGGGTTCTGTTCATCTTTCAGCACTGCCGACTGCGATTCCATCTTAATTTTCTCCGTGATGCAGTAGCTGCATTTTATTCTAATTTTTGTAATAGTTTAAATTCTAGGGGTAGATGTTGGAAGATTCAATTCTGAGAATATCAATTTATTTGATTTATATATCAATTAGGACGTTATCATGATTTATGAAGTGCAACATGACATGAAAAATTGTCAATATAAAGTACATCTTGAGGGAAATCTATTCGCAACTGTGACATACCAACAACAGGATGAAGTGTTGTTTATTACTTCGACTCGCGTACCGGATGAACTTCAGGGTAAAGGATACGGAAAAATAATGATGGAGAGTGTATTACCGCAAATTGAATCGCAAGGTTACACCATCAAACCTGTCTGTAGTTATGTTGTGCATTATTTAAATCGACACAGTGAATGGCAGCATTTATTGCATCGAGAGTCGTAGCATACAAACCCATTAGCTCGGTGTTGTGTTTACTTTTAATGTGACCGCGACCAGTGCATGGTCAGTACTAAAGTTATCGAGCTCATAGCTCGGGTTGACCAGATGTTGATCAAGCACAGTATAGTGGCTGATATAGCTTTTCATTGGCTGGACAAAAGGCGCGAAGTCTGCGGAAAGAAGAATATAGTCGAGTACAGATCCCGTGGAGCCGGCGTAATGAGTGGCTTTGCGAGGCTGCTCAACACTCTCGGTATGCAGATCCCAAGCATCGTAAAGCGCATAGTCAGCCAGCGGTTGTTGTGTTTCTGGTCTGCGGTATAAGGCCTGCGATAGTAGTCCTTGAAACTCTTCGTGATGTAACGGTTTATTAAAATCACCCATTAGCACACAAGGCCGCCCAGTTTGTTTTTGAGTATTGACGATATATTGGTGAGTCAGGTTTGCTTCAAAGCCTCGCTGAACAGTAGAGAGCCAGCGTCCTAGCGTTTCTTGTTGCCATTCATCGATCAGATGATGAGGTGCCGCAGGCGATTCTGCCGGACGTTGAGATTTAAAATGCACAATATAGACATCGATATCCCCGAGCATTGGTAGGCAAACCGTAGCGTGTAACGGTGTACGATTAAAGCAAAAAGGGGCAGCTTGGTTTGGTAACGTGCCATGTACGGCGCTCACTTGGCGCAGAGGATAGCGAGAGGCAATCACCACAACCGGATGGCTGTAGATGTATCCATCTTTGACGATAGGTTCATCTACACAGGCCACATACGGATAGCCTAAATCCATCATCTGGTTGCGCAGCTCATCAAAACTGAAAACTTCTTGAAAGCCAATGATATCGGCATCCAGCTGTTTGATCTTCTGGCTAAACCATTGCTTTTTTTTCTGCCACTCTGCTTGCGTGTAAATATTGTCGAACTGATAATATGCGTTCGGCGGAGCTAAATAATTGAATAAATTAATCGTTGCGAACGTAATCGTCATGTTAAATCCCAATATTTGTGTCTCGGTCGATCTTATACCCGAACGGTGTAATTTAGCAGTGCTAATCCCTAACCTTATTTCCTGTTGTGATGAGCTCTCGCCTTTTAAGGCGACTTGAGTATATGATGCGCTGAAACATAGATAAGGATCTCTCATGTACCCTAAAGCCTCTCAAGGTTGGCGCACGCCACAAAATTTCCTATTGATTATCTCCATTATTGTGCCGATTGCATTTTCTAGTTGGATGGCACTGTTGAATAATTTCGTGATTGAAAAAGCGAATTTCGATGGTTCAGACATTGGTTTATTACAAAGTGTACGAGAAATCCCCGGATTTTTAGCCTTCACCGCCGTATTCGTTTTACTGTTCATTCGAGAGCAGCGATTTATCCTGATCTCATTGGGTATGTTGACGTTAGGAACCGCGATGACGGGTTTTTTCCCTTCTTTAACCGGGTTACTGCTCACGACATTATTGATGTCGACTGGGTTCCACTACTTTGAAACGCTTAAACAATCCTTGTCTTTGCAGTGGTTAAATAAAGATGAAGCGCCAGAAATGCTTGGCAAACTCATTTCGGTTGGAGCACTTGCATCACTGATCACCTACGGTGCTTTGTGGGTAATGTTAGAAGTGTTTCAGCTCGATTTTAAATGGGTCTATGCCATTTCTGGCGGTGCTGGTTTTGTGCTGGTGTTGCTCATTGCCTTTGCCTTTCCTGAATTTAAAGCGGAAGTGCCACAAAATAAAAAGCTCGTGCTACGCAAACGTTATTGGCTGTATTACGCCTTGACCTTCATGAGTGGTGCGCGTAGGCAAATTTTCACTGTTTTCGCTGGTTTCCTTATGGTGGAGAAATTTGGTTATTCAGCGGCCGATATTACCTTACTGTTTTTGATCAACTATTTGTTCAACTTTTTGTTTGCTAAACGCATTGGTAAGTTCATTGGTGTAGTCGGCGAGCGTAAAGCGCTACTGTTTGAATATACGGGGTTGATTGTTGTTTTTGTTGGGTACGGTCTTGTACAAAACGCACATTGGGCGGCGGCACTTTATGTGGTTGACCACCTCTTTTTTGCCTTGGCCTTGGCGATTAAAACTTATTTTCAGAAAATTGCAGATCCTGCGGACATGGCGTCTACAGCGGGAGTTTCTTTTACCATTAACCATATTGCGGCCGTGTTCATCCCCGCCACGTTTGGTTTAATTTGGCTTATCTCTCCGGCGAGCGTCTTTTACATTGGAGCGGTAATGGCACTTGTTTCGCTGCTTTTATCACTCAATATTCCAATTAAACCCGAAGCGGGTAATGAAGTTAGAATTCTGCGTTGGAGCGACAGGTAGCAAAAGGGTCGTTTACGACCCTTTTAACATGATGCCAATAGTCACTAGACAAGCAACATCTGGGTTGGCTGTTTTTCAACGTATGTCGTGATGGATGGTATCTAATGATCTATGTAGAGATAGTTTTGCCAACTTTTCATCCGGATGAGTACCTTACGCATAATCGAGACATGAGAGAAACTGTCTGAATAGATAGCGGCTTCAAAAGCAGTACCGAGTGGCAGGTGATAATCGCTTAAATCATCGGTGATTTTAAGGGTGACGAGTACGCGTCCATTGGTACGTAATGCCTCAGTTCCTAGCAAGGTACCTCGTGCTTGGATCTGGCTTTCACCAATAACAGGTAATATTTCAACCACCTCTCCTTTGAAGACTTTTCCGGGTAGTGCTCTGAACAAAAACTCGGCTTCAAAGCCCGGTTTTAGGCGTTGAAGAGAATTTTGCCTAAATGCAGCTGTGTAGATTTTATCTTCTGTGTGTACAAACGTCATCATTGGCGCTAAGGGTAATGGTACGGACATCGCACCTGGTCTGAGAGCTAATTGCGTCACATAGCCATCAGTAGGCGCTCTGACAATGGTTTGTTCAAGGTTGAATTGGGCTTGTCTAAAATCGGCAAGCAGGCGAGCAACGGTAGTATTCTCACCATTGATTTCTGAGTTTAAGGAGATATTGGCTTGATTTAGACGTGCTTGGGCGACTTCTACTGCTGCCTCTGCTGCTTTATAAGCTTGGCGACGGGTATCAAGATCTTGTTCGGTGAATGCACCTTTATCATACCCACGTTGATAACGAGCATACTCACGTTGTGCTTTATCCCGGTCAGCGATGGCCTGTACTTTCGCTGCCGCAGCTTCAGAAACATTCGATTCTAGGCCAAGTGCACCTTGGCTCGCCTCTTTGATCTGAGCTTCAATTTTTGCCAATTCCGCTTCAAAAGGCACAGGGTCAATTCTAAAAAGCACATCACCTTGTTTTAAGGGCTGGTTTGCTTGTACCGGAACCTCAATCACTCTTCCTCGTACTCCTGAGACGACAGGTGTTGTGGAAAAAACTTGGCTACCCAATTGAGTAAAAGGATGATTATAGTTCATCAGTAAGATCAGGGTGCCGATCAAAATAACGCCACCTAATACAGCGGTAGGGACGGTCCACTTATTTAATGGAATTTTAAAGACTTTGAATATCGCAATACATAAAGCGGCATAAGTCATGATCAGAAGTAAATCCATTATTTTGTCTCCTGATTACTGGCATGGTCGATGTTCGCTTGAGCAACGGGTGGCTTCGCTTTTAACTCATGTAATTCTCGAGTGAGTGTTGCGACTTGATCGATAAGTTCATCGACACGATGATGAATATCGTGCTGCTCTTCTTGAAGTTTAGTGAACCCCCACCCGCGATCTTTTCGCCACAAGGTTGCCCAAATCCACAAAAATGGCCAGATTGCATGTAAGGTAAATAGACTGACCCAGCCAGAAACATGAATGGCATCTTGATGTGGATGGTCGCGCTCTTTGGCGATTTCATAGGGGATATCATGAATGACGATGATTCCATAAAAAATGACCAAGGCTACGAAAATCAGTAGACCAAGGGCAAAGTAATCTAAAAACATAGTTGCTCCTGTATTTCAATGACGAGTGTAAACGGCAGCCAATAGCTTAACGTGATGGAAAGTTACTCAGTGCACACTTGGTTGCGGCCATTCGCTTTCGCGCGATATAAGGCTTTGTCGGCGCGGTAGAATGTGCGTTGTGTATTTTCACCATCTCGATGCAAGGTTATACCGATACTGACGGTTAAGCCGCGCTCACCTAGAATATCGTGCCAACCAAATTGGAATATGCGTTCTCGATAGTTTTCGGCATGCATTTCAGCTTGGTCGAGCGAGCAATCTTCTAAAATCACCAGAAACTCTTCTCCACCAAAACGGACACAGGAGGAGCCTCGGAATTTAAAGTAGTTTTTCAACTCACGTGAAACATTGACTATCGCTTTGTCACCAACCAAGTGACTAAGTTCATCATTAATCGATTTAAAATGGTCAATATCAATGACTAGAAATGCAAATAGCTTCTCATGAAGCAGTAGGTCTTTCAGCTTTACATCTAACCAGCGGCGGTTGTGTAAGGTGGTGAGTGGGTCAGTGAAGACATCCTGTTGAAGTTGGGCTACAGCATTCTTTTGATGTTCTGTGGTTTCTTTGAGCTCGCGATTTTCAATCTCAGATAAGATCAATTTCAATTGCAATTCAAAGCGCGATAAGCGACGCAGTTGATTGGCCCCCAGCTCACTAATCGGGATGTTTTTCATCAGATCAGTTTCAATTCGAAAGCCCTTTTTTTCATAAATCAGGGCGGCTTGATAAAGGCCTTGGCGCTCGCACACGGCACTGAATGCTCGATACAGCTGCTTGGCCATCGTGGGTGACGTGTATCGTTGCAGACGTTTGTCTGTACTGGCCAGCATCATATTGGCAATATGACTTTTGCCTATTTTAGCCAGGCAGTTGGCCGTTTCAATTCGAATCATATTCGATAGCCAGGTGGAATTCATATTCCCAGCACTGTACTGAACACTAGAGAGCGTAATGAGCGCTTTATCGACTTGATCCTGATGAAGATAAAGTTGAGCTTGATAGAGTGAAATTTGCCCGGTAAGAATTTTATCGCTGACCAAAATACTCAGCTCTTCACACTCTTTAATTAGGTCGGTGGCGGCGGAGATTCGGTGCAGTTGAATGTAACACGATAGCATGTAAAGTTTATAACGCAGGCGTAATGAGCGGCTGGTGATTGCGTGATCAATACTATCAATTTTTTGATAGTAACGAAGGGCTCGGCTGTGTTCGCCATAAGCATCACACAGGTTACCCATGCCAATGACGGCTAGTACATATTCGTCAATGTAACCCGTGTCGACGGCAATATTAGAAGCGGACACATATTCGTTGAGTGCCGCGGCAAATTCACCGCTTTCCATTAGGCGATCGCTCAAACTGTTTTTCACAGACAAAATAATTTCGGCGTCCTTAGGCAATTCAAGTAATGCTAAGGCGTGACGAAGCTCCTCTATGCTGGCGGACGACTGATGCAGTTCTGAACGATACTCTGCACTGATGATGTAGCTAAGTGCTTTTTCTTTTGATGTTGAGGCTATATGTTGTCGGACGTGATTCCAGAAAATGATGGCCTCCTCTCCGGAAACGGAGGTGGCATCCAAACCCGTATCTTTAATTTTACTGAGCAGTACTTCCATGCGACCATTCCTGAGGTTGACTGTCTTCCAGTTGTTCTAATGTGAATGGGAAACTCAAAATGTCTTGGAACATCACTTGAGGTAGCGACCCCGTTAATCCTTTTCTTTCCCAGGGGTATATTTCAATCATCTTAGCCAATACATGGAAGACGTGCAGCGCTGCATCGCCTTTATCGGCAAGAAGCAGCGCTAAGCGTTCGCTACTTAAACGAGAAACGAGATCTTTTTGGTTACAGAGCGAGTGGGCAATCTCGGTACATACATCGAGGTACTTTGAGTCGTTATGTTGGATGACAATGACGGCGTGATTAGAATGCTTCAACTCGGTCTTGAACAGCATGAGTTGTTCCCACCAATAAGTCTCTGAAACTACATTGGAGAGATGTTTCTCTGGGTCGTATTCGTGTTGACCACGAATACGGTTAATGAGTTTACGTGCTCGTTGCTCAAGTTGTCGCTTAGAGGCTCTTGCTTTATCAAGGCCAATGCGCGCCGTTTGTTCTCGAAGCATCTCAACCGTAAATTGGCGATATTTCTTAAATGAGGCTAAAGAAGCTTTAAAATCACCACGCTGCTCTGCGACTAGGGATTGTTGGTAGCAAATTTGTGAAAGTAGCTCACCTTTATCAAACGAAGCCGCAGAGGCTTCAGCAAGAAGCAACAGCTCAGTTGCTTTCTTGGAGTCTTTTCTCAGCAGTTCCAAACGAGCTCGACTAATGAATGAGTGAGCCTTCATCCACACAAGGTTATGCTCAACAGCAAGTTCGAGTGCTTTGGTGGTTGCCGCTTCCGCATCTTCGATTCGTTCAAGCCCGAGCAGTGCTAAGC
>NZ_CAWNTB010000187.1:0-17755 GCF_963877065.1 Vibrio sp. V01_P9A10T6 | reverse complement strand
CATCAGTATAACGGTGGTCTAACTCCCAATGAATCAGAACGATTATATTGGGAAAACTCTAAAACCGTGGCCAATTTTAGTTGACCACTACAACCTTCCCAATAAACATTAGGTAATTTCATCAGTTTTTCATGGAGCTTAGTGTGACATTTCTTTATCATCCATGCCTACGCGATAAGTTGATTATTGGTCGCGATTTTTGCTTGTCCTTCCTCTGGAGATATTTGTGCATCGTTATAAACAAGAAGCTTCAAATTTAATCAAATTGGCAACACCTGTGTTGATTGCCTCTATTGCTCAAACTGGAATGGGCTTTGTAGATACCGTCATGGCAGGTGGTGTGAGTGCGATTGATATGGCTGCGGTATCGATCGCGGCAAGTATTTGGCTACCTTCGATTCTGTTTGGTGTTGGGTTGTTAATGGCGTTGGTTCCTGTGGTAGCGCAACTCAACGGATCAGGTCGGCAAAAGAAAATTCCTTTTGAAATACAGCAAGGCGCAGCGCTAGCGTTGTTTGTCTCTATCCCCATTATTGGTGTTCTTTTTCAAACTCAATGGATTTTGGGGTGGATGGATATTGAGCCGTTGATGGCTGAAAAAACTAACGGGTACATGTACGCCGTGATGTTTGCCGTACCTTCTTATTTACTATTTCAAGCATTGCGCAGTTTCACGGATGGTATCTCACTGACGAAACCCGCCATGGTGATTGGTTTTGCGGGCTTATTAGTTAACATTCCACTTAACTGGATTTTCGTATACGGAAAATTTGGCGCACCAGAGCTAGGCGGTGTAGGTTGTGGTGTGGCGACGGCAATTGTCTATTGGTTGATGTTTTTTATGCTGCTGTTTTATGTCGTCACTTCTAAACGCATGGCGCACATTAATATCTTTGGTGAATTCCATAAACCACAATTGAAAGCGCAAATTCGCTTATTCAAGCTTGGTTTTCCTGTGGCGGCAGCGATATTTTTTGAAGTTACTCTATTTGCTGTGGTCGCATTGTTGGTCGCTCCACTCGGTTCATTGGTGGTGGCGGCTCACCAAGTCGCTTTGAATTTCTCATCATTAATTTTTATGTTACCGATGAGTATCGGCGCGGCAGTGAGCATCCGTGTTGGCCATAAGCTGGGCGAGAAAAATATTGAAGGGGCAACCATCGCTTCGCAGGTTGGCTTGTTAGTCGGTTTATCTACTGCAATTATCACGGCGACGTTAACGGTTCTATTTCGTGAATATGTGGCTTTGCTTTATACGGAAAACCAAGCCGTTGTAGCCATGGCGATGCAGTTGCTTATTTTTGCGGCTATTTATCAATGTATGGATGCGATTCAAGTCGTTGCAGCAGGAGCGCTACGTGGTTATAAAGACATGACGGCTATTTTTAATCGTACCTTTATCGCTTATTGGATGATTGGCTTGCCAACCGGCTATGTATTAGCAATGACAGATTTCATTGTCGAACCTATGGGTGCCAGTGGGTTCTGGATAGGATTTATCGTTGGCTTATCTTCTGCTGCTTTAATGCTGGGTATCCGCTTACACTGGATGCATCAACAAGCCGATAGCGTGCAACTCGATTTTGCATCGAAATAACAGCTTGATTCTCTGAATTTCAACGTGGCGAAAAGGCGTTGCGATGAAATAATAAGGTCAGACATTGTCTAGCCTTATTTATATTGCTGGCCTTTCTCTCATAAAACGTGCAAATCTTGGTTTTCCTTCTGCAGTGAGATCATTAAAACGAAAAGTAATAATGGATCCGATCTTTGGCGGATTATTTCTGATCTCATCAGAAAAACCGCTGCCGATATAGAACTCAACACCGTTTTCTAAGCGCACTAGCACTGATCCCATCATACCTTGGTACTTGCCTGAACCCAGTTTATAACCAATGACAGTGGCCTCAGCATCTTGGTGTTTTTTAAGCTTAAGTAAATCGTTGCTGCGGCCTGCTTGATAATGAGCATTGATTTTTCGCAGCATCACCCCTTCACCTTGTCCATCACTTACGTTGTCTAAATATCCAAGCAACTCTTCTTCTGAATGAATTGGTGAATGTTCAATATAGGTAATGTGCGAAGCATTCATGAGTGAGGATAAGTTGATGAGATTGCGGTATCGCTTTTGGTAGTCACCGATCGCTTCGGGCATATCAAACAGCATAAAGCGGATGCTTTGCCACGCTTCATCGGTTGGTATGGTATCCAATACCGTTTGTTGAACGTGATGAAACTGACCTCGTCCAGCCCAGAGCTCTCCTTCTAATGCCTTATTAGGTAATGGTGCAGTAAACCAAGCAGGCGCATTGATCTTATTACCATTACGCGTATGAAGATATTGTCCATTCCAGATGGCGCGAATTCCATCCAGTTTTTCACTTTTCCAGTACTCAGCAACATCAATGCCATGTTGGTAACTATTGGCTGCTGTGACCGGAATAAACATCTGAAAGTTTTCCGTTGCAGTGACAGGAATTGTGTTCAATAAAGCGATGGAGAGTAGCGATAGTTTCAGTTGCATGCCATCAGGCTCGATCAATCAAAATGTGGTACATACTTAGCACGTGCCACTCATATGAAAACCATAAACAAGATAAATTGCGATGAAATTCATACTCAATCATCTCTAAAAAACAGCTTATTACATAGACAGTTACGACATGTAGATAGTGTTTTATCAGCCTTTTAAACCTAAGCGTTTTTAGGCTGCACGTGTGTATTCAAGCCACTCCAAATGATTTTGCCCTGCTTTTAAGCCCATGTCATAGCCTATGTTGAGCAACGGTAACTTCATCGTCAGTCTCTTAACGGGAAACCCTTCAGGTGGCGCGATTACTCGAATGATGGCATCAGAAGGTGGATTGCGAATAAATTCAAGTGATTGGTTGTAATGTTTCGCACGAAATAGCATTGATTTAGCCATATTTGGATGGCGTGAAAAGAGTTTTTTCATCATCCACTTACTTTTAGGGGGCGACATGATATAGCTAAGTGGATGTGATAAAACAACCGTAATATCTCGTGCTCCACGGCGATACGCTTCTTTAACAGGGATCGAGTCAGCAACACCTCCATCAGTGTAGCAACCACCATGGAAACAAGGCGTGTGCTTATAAACTATCGGTAGCGCGGATGTAGCCTCAATGGCCGTGCTCAAGTTTTCTTGAGTCACTCGATAATAATCGGCTTTACCCGTTTCGATATTGGTTGCAACGGCAAAGAAAGGGACTGAGTTAAACAGTTTGTCTTCATCAATCGGATAACGTCGGTTGGACTCATCGATTAGCCAACGCACATCGACGAGATTTCCCCCCTTAATAAAGCGAATTGGGTTAAAAAAAAGACGGTCGGTGGCAAGCTGAGTTACAACGTGATAACTGCGTCTCGGTTGCTTCGCAAGGTAGCCGATTAAGTTTGAAGCTCCAGCTGAAACACCTAATACAAAATCAAATGGGTTATGCTGATGTTGTAAAAAACTATCCAAGACTCCACTGGCAAAAATGCCGCGCATCGCACCACCTTCAACCACTAACGCTTTCATCATGATTCTCTCTCTGTACTTCATCGTTAAACGTTATGGTACGGAAAAAATCAGAAAGACAATAATAGGTTCTCTTTATCACTAAGATAGGCAAAACCGAACCAATGTCAGTCTTGATAATGACGATTCAAAAATCGTAAAAGGTCAGACGCCTCATCATCGGGCAGATGAGGCGCTATGATCAGATATTAGCCGTTTGCGCTTGCTGAACTTTTTGTAAACGAGAAAGGAATTTGATCCATCCTTTGGCATGGCTTGATGGGTTTAGGTTTTCAGCTTGCTTGGCTTGGTATAGAGCATTATCGAGTTGATTGAGTTTGTACAGCGCATGAACTCGCGCTAACGCGACATCGGCTTTTTTCTCGCGCGTGGTGACTTTATCCAGCGCCTGTAACGCTTCTTTAAATTGCCCTTGCTGGTTATGCAGTAGCGCCACTTGCCAATAATATTGCTCATCCTGTTCAGCTGCTTTTGTCCATGTTCTGATCGCTGATTGCCATTCTTTGGCTTGCTGCCAGTAAGTGGCTTGCTCTTTCAGTAAAGTTAAGTCTTGATCAGCATCAGATAATGTTTGCAGAACTTGCGCCGCACGTTCTGGAATGCCGTTTTGCGCATACAACTGCGCGAGCAAGTGTTTATCCTTATCGGTTAATTCCACACCTTGTAATTTGGCTAACGCTAAACTGTTTAATGCTTGACGACGCTGATCTAAACGCAGATGTAAACCGACTAACTGTCGCCACCAACTGGCTTGGTCAGGCTCCAGCATGATCAGTTTTTCTAAGGTTGGAATGGCCGCTTTCCATTGTTCTAGCTGAAGCTGCGCACCTAATTTAAGTGACAGTGGGTTTTTAGTATTGAGTGGTGTCACGGTTTGGTATTTATCCAACGCATGCAGCACTTTTTTCCATTGTGCAATTTGGTATTGGGTCTGTGCGATACGCAACCACAGATCGTCTACTTTCTGTGAAGGCGGAACGGATTTCAATAATTGGTAGTAGTGCGGTAACGCCTTTTCAAATTGTTGTTCATTGACATACAGATCAGCCAACATACGTTCGGTGGTCCATGCCTGCTCATCTTGCAGCTCTCCACTCTCTACAGCGTACCTGATCTGTTTGATAGCCGCTTTGGGCTGACCACTTTGCCAATAAAACACACCAAGCATCCGGGCAACAAATGCTTTATCGTAAAGACGTGACGTTTCAACACTGCTCAGTACCTCAATGGCTTGAGTGAGGTTCTCTTCTAATGCAAATTGTTGTGCTTTTTGCACTTTCAGGACTGTTGTCGTGCTTAATTCGCTCGCATTTAAAGAGAGCGAGCCGATAACAAGTGATAAGCCAATCAATATACGTTTCATCATTTGGCAATTTTAAACTCCACAGTCACGGTTTGTCCCGGCTGCTCAATGGCTTTGCCGTCAACAATCTGAGGTTGATACTTCCATTTTTTCAGCGCTTGCATCGCTTCACGCTCAAACATACGTTTAGGATTGGCATCGACGACATTGATGTCGACGGCTTTTCCTGTTGTATCAATGGTAAAGCTTAATGTAACGAAACCTTCTACACCTCGCTTTAGGGCTCGGCTTGGATAAACAGGCTCGACACGATATAACGGCATTGCTTGCTGGTTTGAGCCAAAATCACCAAAGGTTGGTGCGCTAATCGCCACCCCATTAAGCGCGGTATCCAAACCCAAAGCTGGTAAACTAGTGAGTGATGTAGCGGCCGTAGCAGTAGTTTGTGACTCTGTCACTTGTGCTTGCGGTGGCGGCTCAGGCAACTTTAAAGGTTCCGGAACGCTACGTTGGCGACGCTGTAAATCGTGTTCTTGTTCCATCATCACCATGTTAAATCGCAGTGCTTGAGTTGGTTTTACAGCGCGTTGGTTACCGTTATCCACCATCCACGCCATAAAACTGAACAACGCCAGCGAAATCGCTCCTGCAATTGGCAAAGCAAGCAGTAAACGTCCCATTAACGCTTCTCCGCCGCCAATGCGATATTTTTCACTCCGGCCCCTTTGGCCGCATCCATCACTTTAACAACCGTACCGTTATAAGCATGTTCATCCGCTTGAATCACTAACGCCGCATCTGGTTGTTCGAGTAGCAGATGTTCTAGGGTGGCCTCTACACGTTCAACATCAATCAAGCGTTTGTCGATGTAAATATCATTGGATGCATTGATAGCGACAAAAATACCCGCATCTTTCTGACTCACCGCGTGAGAAGCTTGAGGACGGTTAACCTCAACACCTGATTCACGAACAAATGAGCTGGTGACAATGAAAAAAATCAGCATGATAAAGACAATGTCGAGCATCGATGTTAAGTCTATCTGCGCCTCATCATTTCTTGGCTGGCGTCTGCCTAATCTCATCGCAAACTCCTTAACGATTTTTCTAATTTTAATTCAAGTAGATGACACTTTTTTGCAAGACGAGCATGCACAAACATGCCCGCAAGGGCCGCGACCATTCCGGCCATTGTCGGTAATGTGGCCAATGAAATGCCAGATGCCATCAATTTAGGATCGCTACTACCTTGATTTGCCATCACATCAAACACAGAGATCATTCCGGTGACTGTGCCGAGCAGCCCTAACATTGGGCAAAGTGTGACGAGCAGTTTTATCATGTTAAGGTTGTGGCGCAGCATCTGCTGTGCTTCACCAAGCCAACCCTCGCGAATGGCATGGGCATACCATGAATGGTGTTCCGCGCGTTGATGCCATTGCTCTAACCACCCTTTTCGATATTTAGGAAAGCTCAATACCACAAACAGTACGCGTTCGATGATCAACAACCAATAAAGCGCCACCACCCCAGCTAGCCACCATAAGACGATACCCCCTTGCTGCATAAACTGCTGCAAGGTTGTTAGCCAGTCATTGCTGAGCAGTGCGCTTGGCAATACGCTGTTCATTACGCCGCATTCCTCATTGAAGCTTGGCATTCTTGCTCTGCTTGCGCAGCAACGAGGCCAATCCCCTGTTTTTCTAAAATAGAGCGAATATTTTCGGCTTGAGAGCTTAAGATATTATGAGCTAATAATAGTGGAATCGCAGAGACTAAACCCAGAACGGTAGTCACCAAGGCCATTGAAATGCCGCCCGCCATTACTTTTGGATCACCGTTACCAAATTGTGTGATCACTTGGAAGGTTTCAATCATGCCGGTCACCGTACCCAATAGCCCAAGCATCGGCGCAATCGCAGCTAATAACTTCAGCATCGATAAGCCTTTTTCCAAATGCGCTTGTTCATCGACCACCGCTTCCAGCAAGCGCAGCTCCAACGCTTCTACGCTGCGATTTTGCTCTTTGTTATAGACGCTGAGTACACGCCCCAATGGGTTATTACCAATTTTCTGTACATCTTTAAGCTGCGCTTTGATCTTGTGGTGAGTCATCACCAATGCGAAGCCGCGATAGAAAGCAATGATTAAACCAATACCAAGCAGTACCAAAATGATGTTACCGACCGCACCACCCATTTGTAGCCGTTCGGCTAACGTTGGCGTAAGGGCTAGCTGTTCAAGCATGATGCCACGCGAAGGATCGACCACTAAGCTTTCGATTTCTCCCGTATTTAGGCCAGAGAAAATAGGCCCATTGTCCGGTTGTTTCAAATAAGCGGTGGCGGCTTGTTTATCCCCGTTCCATTTGACATAACCTTGCTCTGTCACCAAACCAAAGGTTCCAATACGATAAGCGGCCACATTTTTCGTGACACCGTCACCATTGATAAATGCGATCTGAACGCGGCTTAGCTCACCACTGGCGATGATCTGTTCAACATAGCTGTGCCATAACCCCGTCAGCTGCGGCATCGAGGGTAAAGATTTTGCGGCGACAATTTCTTGTACCCGCGATGTATACTGATGGCGATCAACCGCAGTGATGGAAGATTCCAATTCACTGCTTAATGCTTTGGCATTTTGGCGTACCACACCAAACAGCTCTCCAAGGCTTCCTGTTTCTAAGCGAAGCTGCTCTTCTAAACGTGCTAGTCGGTTTTCATTATTACTGAATTGCGTGCTTAGCTTATCCGCTTGCGCTTGTAAATCTTGGCGCTGAGCTTCTAGCTCTGCTTTGGCGCGGCGTAGCTGCTGTTCGGTTTGTTTAAAACCCGCTTCGCGTTCGATATTGTGCTGCTGCTGCTGTTTGTTTTCCACTTTAGCGCTGCTGACTAATTCCGTAGAAGCAAAGCTGTTGAAAGCCAATAGTGTTAAACAGAGTGATGAGAGAGAGAAAACTATCTTCATTTGCTTTGCTCCTCTACTAACTCAAGTGAAACAGGAACCGTCATTAAGTTCGGTGTGATTAAATTGTTGGCCATTTTGAAAGCGGTATCTAAATCGGCATATAGCCCACTATCGACATTGGTCCATTGGTGCGAGTTTTGGCTCCAGCTCCAATACTGTTTGCCATTTAAGCTACGAGCCACCAGCGATAAACGGCCAACGTACAAAATGTCAGCTTCAATGGTTTTGTTTTCATTGAACACCACTGCGCCTTGATAAACACCCAGTTTAATGCCGTAATCAATTTCGATTTGGTACGCTTCAAGAATACGGCGGTATTTTTCAGCATCGCTGACATCCGATCGCACCATCATCGATTCCAGCTTTTCTAAACGCTCTAAACGCGTTTCGCGCTTTAATGGTTTGTCGTTTTCGATTAGGGTACGTAGCCCGTCGATCATCTGATACATCAAAGGAACAATGCCTTGGCGAGTCAGTTTTATCTCATCAATTTGTGACGATAGACTTTGCGCTTCCTGATTCTGGTTTTCCACCAGCGATGCCAAGTGATTACGATAAATAGTGAGATTTTTCACTTCTTCTTTTAACTGATCGATATCAGCTTGCATCAGCAACGCTGATTGAGAACTGTGATTGATGTTCTGTTGGCTGGCGACTGAAGCCGAATTGGTTTTATTTTGGATGGCATTCGCGTCACTGAGTGTAGAAGCATTTACTGCGAACAAACTGGTAGTCGCCACCAAGGACAAGCTGATTTTTAAAAGATTCATAGACGTTATTCATTACCTTCAACGAAGTGTTATCACCTTGTTGATAAAAGCTCTCATTATCATCAAGGATCGCATTCTAACGATTTTTTTCGGTGCAAACAACCACAGTATGCGGCGAACACTCTTTGTTGATGAGTTTTAAAGCCACCTACCCTTTATTTACCTTTACTGACCCCAAATTGCCAAACAGACTTCATTAAACTTTTGACTTTTATTTTGACCACTCGCCAATGTGTGATGGGCCGTATAGGTGCGGTATTTAGCAGGTGTTGGTAGGTTTTTTCGCTCAAACGCCCCTCTTTGCCGTGTGCAAGAAGCAGTGTTTCTGGGTTGAGCTTGAAGATCCGTTCAAGTGACTGGCGATATTGATTGGGATGGAAAATAGGAAAAGGGGCAATCAACTGCTTTTTCACTTCAACCATTAAATCGGCAACATACACAATGCCTTGCTGTGCATGGTAGACAGACAAATCTCGGTCGGTATGCCCTGGAGTTTCTAAGATTTGCCATTCGTTAAAATGAGGAATAGTCTCGCCATCGTTGAGCTTAATGTCAGGCTTTAAGACACGTGGATACCATAAATTCTGCCGCGGGCGGCCTAGGCGATTCGCCATCCAACGCGCAAGCGCAAGATCGGCTAGATGCATACAAAATCCGTCCAAACCACGATACCAATCATGATCTTTATTGGCAGAGATGATTTTACAACCCGTTAATGCACGCAATTGATGAGCCGCCCCAGCGTGATCTGGATGCATGTGAGTTACCACAACGGTATGCAGATGTGAAAAAGGACGGTTCAGTTCATTCTCAATGAAGTGCTGCAACGTAGGTATGTCTGCTCGACTTGCACCGTCTAGCAGTAATAATCGTTCTGGATATTCAGCCAGATACATATTCTGAATATAGCCTTTGATCGTATGTAGCTTCACCGTTATCCCTACTTGACAGATCAGACCTCCTGCCTGATGTTGGATAAGCATAGCATTAGCGAAAGTGATGTCCAAAGCGCGTCGTCTCTCATTTCCATCAATTTGAAGACAAAATAGAAGGCGCGCGCTATGCTGAGCCGGTTTTAATTGTGTAGAGATAACGCTATGAAGCCTATGATTATTGGCCACCGCGGAGTGGCCGGCCATTACCCTGAAAATACGCAAGTGAGTGTGCAAGCCGCTATTGATTTAGGCCTAAAGTGGGTTGAAGTGGATGTGCAACCGACTCAAGATCATATATTGGTTGTTTGCCACGATCACACCATTGATCGTTGCAGTAATGGTAAAGGACGCATTGATTCTTACACGCTTGAGCAATTACAACAGTTCGATTTTGGCGGTTGGTTTGATCCTCAATTTGCAGGCGAACCCATCATGACATTAGAGACGTTGCTGACACTCGCAAAGCAGCACAGCCTTGGTTTAAACATTGAAGTAAAAGTGGATAAACACGATGTTGCTCAAGTCGCTGCTCAGCTTAAAGCGCAACTGGATCAATGTGGATTACCGAATGAACAGATTGTTCTCTCCAGTTTTAGCCACGCTATCATGCGCGAGCTTTATCAGCATTGTCCGGGTTATAAATTGGCGGTGTTGAGCGAGCGATTAACGCGTAAAGATAAGCAATTGTTAGCCGAAATTGACGCCTTTGGCTGTAACCTTAACTATCAATGGATCAGTGCAAAACACATTGCCGAGTTACATCAAGCGGGTTACCAAATTTGGTGCTACACGGTGAATAATCCGAAAAAGTTCAAACATCTCAACTCGGTTGACGCCATTTTTAGTGACGATCCACAGTGCTTTTTGTAAGCCTGCAAGCGTTTAGCTGACTGGTAGAATCTCTTTATTGAGAATGATTCTTCATAATGCGCCACTCTTCCACTCTGTCATCACTCAATAATATGGATGATTTCCTAAGGTACTCTCTATGATACTTGACTCATCGTTATGGATTTGGATCCCACTGCTTTTTGCCGTTATCTTCAGTTTTCAAAAGCAGTTACGTCCAGCATTCACCTTGCTAGCACTGTCGTTAGTGGGCGGATGGTTCACAGACCGATTATCGTTAATGGCCCTGCTGTATGTCACCATTGGATTATGTGGTGCTTATTACATTCCACAACTGAAAGGCCGCTGGAAATGGTTTGCTCATGGTGCGTTGCTATTATGGGCAATTGCACTGCTGCTGCATGCTATTCCTGGTTTTAATAATCCTAAAGTGCTAGATAATGTGGTTGCTGGTGCAAATAGTGCCCCCTTTCGTCTCTACTTAAACCTAGATAAACCTATGGTATTTTTTGCTTTGCTACTCGCTTGGCCGCCACTCCTTGGCAACCATCAAACCATTCGTTGGGCCGCGATCGGTAAAGTGTCGATTCCTCTTTTTGCTTTGCTTTTTGTCGCATGGGCGCTTGGCGCGATTAAGCCCGAGTTATCTTTACCGACTTGGTGGTGGCTCTTTGCTCTCAATAATTTACTGTTAACCTGTGTGGTGGAAGAAGCATTTTTTCGGGGCTATTTACAAAAAGCCGTTAGTGAAAAATTCGGTCTATGGCTCGGTATTGCGCTCGCTAGTACCCTATTTGGTCTTGCGCATTTTTCTGGCGGCGTGACTTTGGCGCTATTTGCCACATTAGCTGGTATTGGCTACGGCGCGATCTATCATCTAAGCGGGCGTTTATGGACAGCTGTACTCTTCCACTTTCTCTTTAATTTTTCCCACCTTATTTTCTTCACTTATCCAGTATGGGTACAGCGTTAAAACCTCTAAGCCAGCTGAAGTTTTCGCTGGCTTTTTTCTTTTTTTCAGTCGATGAAATACCTTATTGATAGTTTAGTGACAACCGTTATGAACAACTGAGTATAAAACGAATTGTTCTCATTATTCCTATTTTTGGCCTAGGGTTTATGGTCAACGTCATGTTGATAATAATACTCCAGGGAGGAGAGAATGAACCAGAAACAAACGTTATTGGCGATTGCGCTAGCAGGCTGTTTCAGTACCGCTTATGCAGAAGAAAAGGTGTGGATTTCCATTGGTGGTGACGCGACGCAAACGGCGCTTCGCTCTGGAGCCCAAAGCCTATTACCTGAAAATCTTATCAATCAAACATCAGTATGGGTTGGGCAAGTACCAGTAAGCGAGTTAGCGACGCTTTCACATGAAATGCACGAAAATCATCAGCGATGTGGTGGTTATATGGTGCATCCTTCTGCACAAAGTGCGATGAGTGTCAGCGCAATGCCGCTGAATCTAAACACTTTCAGTGCACCAGAAATAACTCAGCAAACCACCGTTAATGCTTGGTTGCCATCAGTATCAGCGCAACAAATCACCAGTACCATCACCACCTTAACCCAGTTTAAAAATCGCTTTTATACCACCTCGACTGGTGCTCAAGCATCGAATTGGATTGCAGATCATTGGCGCTCACTCTCTGCGTCACTGCCCGCAAGCAAAGTAGAACAAATCACACATTCAGGCTACAACCAGAAATCGGTGATGCTTACAATCACGGGCTCTGAAAAACCTGACGAATGGGTGGTGATTGGCGGGCATTTAGACTCGACACTTGGCTCTCGAACCAACGAAAGCAGTATTGCGCCGGGTGCGGATGACGATGCATCAGGCATCGCGGGCGTGACAGAAATCATTCGTTTGTTGTCTGAGCAAAATTTTCGTCCTAAACGCAGCATCGCTTTTATGGCTTACGCCGCCGAAGAAGTGGGCCTTCGAGGTTCACAAGACTTAGCCAATCGTTTTAAAGCCGAAGATAAAAAAGTAATGTCTGTGATGCAGTTAGACATGACTAACTACCAAGGTTCACGCGAAGATATTGTGTTTATGAGCGATTACACCGACAGTAATTTTACCCAGTATTTGACACAACTATTGGATGAATATTTACCGTCATTAACCTATGGATTTGATACCTGTGGCTATGCCTGTTCTGATCATGCCTCTTGGCATGCGGTTGGTTACCCAGCTGCGATGCCTTTTGAATCCAAATTTAATGATTACAACCCTAATATTCATAGCCCGCAAGACACTCTGCAAAATTCCGACCCAACAGGATTTCATGCGGTGAAATTTACTAAACTTGGATTGGCTTATGTGGTTGAAATGGGTAACGCCTCAACACCGCCTACACCGAGCAATCAACTGAAAAATGGCGTACCTGTGAACGGTTTATCGGCCAGCAGAAATAGCAAAACCTGGTATCAATTCGAACTGCAGGAAGCGGGCAACTTGAGTATTGTATTGTCAGGGGGAAGCGGCGATGCCGATTTATACGTTAAGTATCAAACTGATGCCGATCTACAGCAATACGACTGCCGTCCTTATCGCAGTGGCAATAATGAAACGTGTCAGTTCTCCAATGCTCAACCGGGCCGCTATTCTATTTTGCTGCATGGATACAACAATTACAGCAATGCAAGTTTAGTGGCGAATGCTCAATAAACAGCGCAAAGAAAAGCCAGCCGCAAGGCTGGCTTTTCGATTAACTCTCAGCATCGGGCTGGTTTTCTGGTGCGGCGGCAATAAACGCCGGATGAGCACGAAGCTCAGCAGTGATTCGTTTGATGATCGGAAACTGCGCCATATCAAGATTAAAGCGCTCCGCGTTATACACTTGTGGTACTAAACAAACATCCACTAAGCTCAGTTGATCACCAACACAGTACTCCCCTGATACTGTCGCCAATTTCTTTTCCAAGGCATGAAACCCCGTGGCTATCCAATGCCGATACCAGTCTCCTTTTTGACTTTCATCCACGTCCAGTTCGCGCGTTAAATATTGTAAAACTCGTAGATTGTTCAGTGGATGAATATCAATAGCAATATCTTGCGCCAGTGCTTTAACCTGATATTTCTCTTTACCTGATAACGGAACCAGACGGACTTGGGGATACTGGTCATCCAAATATTCGATGATGGTTAACGACTGAGTAATGCAATGCCCGTTATCTTCCAGTACCGGAATTAACTCACTCGGGTTGAGAGCGCGAAACTCTTCTGAATGTTGAACTCCGCCCTCCTTAACTAAATGGATAGCAATCGACTGGTAATCGAGCGCCTTGAGGTGAAGTGCGATTCGTACTCGGTAAGCGGCTGAAGAGCGCCAATACCCATATAACTTGAGGCTACTCATGACCCTTTCACCACGCGTTGATCGATTAAACCAAACAGGCTGTTCCCTTTATCATCACGCATTTCTAACGTTATCCTGTCACCAAATTTCATAAATTCGGTGCTTGGTTTACCGTCCCGAATGGTTTCAATCATTCGCACTTCTGCAATGCATGAATAACCGACTCCCCCTTCAGCAATCGCACTGCCAAAATCGGTTCCCTGTTTATTAGAAACTGTACCAGAGCCAATAATAGTGCCCGCGCACAAGAGGCGCGTTTTTGCTGCGTGAGCAATTAACTGTGGGAATTCAAACGTCATGTCCACGCCAGCATTGGGGCAACCAAATGGTTTATTGTTATAGGTTGATAGCAATGGCAGGTTGAGTTTTCCGCCGTCCCAATGGCAGCCTAGTTCATCGGGTGTCACAGCGACAGGAGAGAATGCTGAAGACGGTTTTGATTGAAAAAAACCAAATCCTTTAGCAAGCTCTTGAGGGATCAAACCACGCAGCGACACATCGTTAACCAACATCACCAATCGAATCGCTTGCGCCGCTTCACTTGGGGTTGCACCCATTCTGACATCATCGGTGATCACGGCCACTTCGGCTTCAAAATCAATTCCCCATGCTTCATCTTGCATTTGAATATCATCACGCGGTCCAAGAAAAGCATCCGAACCACCTTGATACATTAACGGATCACTCCAGAAGCTTTCAGGGATCTCCGCACCTCGTGCTTTTCGTACTAACTCGACATGGTTGACGTAAGCAGAACCGTCGGCCCATTGATACGCTCTAGGCAGCGGCGAATGACACAAGGTTTGATCAAACTGCATCTCTTGCAGCAATTCGCCTTCATTAAGCGCCGTGTAAATTTCGCTGAGCATCGGTGCGGTTTCCTGCCAACGGTCTAAGGCTTGCTGTAAATGCTCGGCAATCTCAGGCACAGCAACGCATTTTGATAAGTCATGGCTGACCACTACCAATAAACCATCTCTTGTGCCGTTTTTTAGCGTAGCTAACTTCATGTCACTTCCTTATTCTTATTCGTTTATTCGCTCTTCCAACTGTAGACGTACTGTTGATTTTCAACCTGCTGCGCCGCCTCACTAAAGTGTAATGCATGCCGCGTATCAATCATCACAGCCACTTCATCGGTAAATTTTTTCTTATACTCTTGCCCAGCTTGGAACGCTTTCGGATGTGGGCCATGGGTAAACCCGGCAGGATGAAAAGTGACCATGCCAGCTTCAATATTATCGCGGCTAAAGAAATCACCCGCATGGTAGAAGAGCACTTCATCGTAATCATCATTGTTATGATAAAACGGAACCTTTAAAGCGCCGGGGTCACTCTCAATCGGCCGAGGCACAAAGGTGCAGACCACAAAACCTTGGCCAACAAACGTTGTGTGAGCGGAGGGCGGCAAATGATAGCGATGCGACATCAACGGCCGAATGTCTCGCCAGTTGAGTTTCACCACAGAAAGATCACCGTGCCAACCTACTGCATCCAATGGGTTAAATGGATAAGTAATGACGCTGATTTTCTCATGACGTTTTAAATGAACTTGGGTGGTCTTTTCTGAATACTGCGCTTTAAACTCTGGATTAATCGACGGGACTTGCAAAACCGCAGGATCGAATATGACGTGGTTCCCTACTAGCCCTTTTTCTGGCAAAGCATACGCCGCATCCGTATTCTCTATCATTAGAATGAACATCGGCTCACTTGGCTCCAGCCGCCAATTGGTTGAGCGCGGGATCAACACATAATCCCCTTGTGAAACGCTCAAGTGTCCGTAATCGCAATAAAAATCAGCGCTTCCTTGATGAATAAAAAGTAACTCATCACCATCGGCGTTACGCACTAAATGATCCATCGCTTGAGCCAGCTTCCATACTCGGACTTTACATTGTGCATTATGCAATAGATGCGGCACGCTCCATGGTGAACTTTGCTTGGCTTGCTCGATCAAATTAAAATTAAAGGCTCTCGGCCTTAACTCACCTTGCCATTCACTCCACCCAGTCGGTGCATGTTGGTGATGGAAATGGGCCGCAGGGCCAAAAAAACCACTGCGCCCTGCTTCTCTTTCATAGATAGCCTCTTGCGGGAAGTCGGCATGAGCTTGGTTTGAACATACCCCTTCCCGATGAGGAAATGTGATCCATTTATGCATCGCTGAGTACTCCTCGCCGAATTTGATCTTCTTCAATCGACTCAAATAACGCTTTGAAATTACCTTCCCCGAACCCTTCATTGCCTTTGCGTTGAATGATCTCAAAAAAGACTGGGCCAATGACGGTTTGAGTAAATATTTGCAGCAAAATTCCATCTTTCATCGGTGCACCATCAATCAGGATCCGCAGCGCTTTTAACTGATCAACATCTTCTTGGTGCCCTTCAACTCGATCACTGACTTTTTCGTAGTAAGTATCCGGTGTCGGCATGAAATCCATCCCTCGCTCGCGCAGAGTACGTACCGTCTGGTAGATATCATCAGTGGATAAAGCGATGTGTTGGATCCCCTCACCATTGTATTCACGAATAAACTCTTCTATTTGTGATTTATCGTCAGAAGATTCATTGATTGGGATGCGAATTTTGCCGCAAGGGGCTGTCATTGCACGGCTAACTAGCCCCGTTAGCTTCCCTTCAATATCAAAATAGCGAATTTCACGGAAGTTACCGATCCGCTCATAAAAGCCAGACCAAACGTCCATGTGGCCTTGTTTGACGTTATGCGTTAAGTGGTCAATTTCGAACAGACCAACATTGGCGTGAGTCATTCGTTGATTGGCATCGGCATAGAACTTGAAATCCACATCATAAATGCTCTGGCTACCGTAACGGTCGACAAAATAGAGCAAGCTATCGCCAATTCCATAAATCGCGGGAATGCTCAGTTCCATTGGGCCAATTTGTGTTTTGTATTCTCGCCCGCCATTTGCCTGCACATGCTGCATGGCGACAGATGCATCATGAACGCGAAACGCCATCCCACACACTGAAGGTCCATGCACTTTGGCAAACGCTGCAGCTTGGCTGTGGGGTTGAGAGTTAACGATAAAATTTATATCCCCTTGACGGTATAACCACGCTTCTTTTGAGCGGTGCTTGGCTATCTCAGCAAAGCCAAGAGAAGTAAACAGCTCTTTTAACTGCGCGATTCCAGCGGGATCAGCCGCGGTGTACTCCACAAATTCAAAACCGTCTGTTCCCAATGGGTTAAATGTTGAGGTCATCTCGCGCTCCTTTTTTGTTAACGCTTGTGTTGAGTATTGCGAACATGGCGTAATTTTCAGCAAAAATGAACCCTATAACGAAAAACGGTTTAGCGGAGAACAAATAGTGTCAATGTAATTAAAATGTTACACAAATCTATTAATGAGCAGTAGGATAGTAAATTAGCGAATTTCACAGAGATGATTTGTTTTTATTTGACTGAATACTAAGCACTTTTCCTTAATTGGCCACGTTAATCACAAGTCAATCATAACCAGTTGCTCAGTAAAGCGAATAGCACGGCGTAACATTTTAGCTACATTTATTAAAAACCGACACTGCCTCAGGCGAAAAACACACAATCGACGAGGTGTTAGGCGCACATGATTTTTATATGCCGAGCTACACGGACAAAACATTAGCCCAACACAGGTGAATCATTAAGTTAAAAACAATAGTCATTGGCTATATGTAAGCGAAAAATTCGGTTGTTTTGTCGTGCTTCTTTGATTTATCGCAGAACATCGCGTCATCCACACGCGATATGGTATGGCTTCTGTTTCCTACGAGATAACAAAATGACCATGATAAATGAACAGCGCTTGGTTGAGCACTTTCTACAACTAATTCAAATTGACAGCGAATCGGGTAACGAAAAACAGATTGCAGAAACGCTGTCTGAACAATTGGGTGAGCTTGGTTTTTCAGTCCAAAAACTGCCCGTACCTGAACATGTTTCCAATGGCTTTAACCTTTATGCTCGCCTAGCAGGACAACTCGATGACAGTGTCGTACTGAGCTGTCACATGG
>NZ_CAWNTB010000186.1:0-18174 GCF_963877065.1 Vibrio sp. V01_P9A10T6 | reverse complement strand
TACCTCATCAGCTTAATAAGTACTGAGCGTACTACTCATTTTATAGGTGAGATTTTTAATTAATATTCAAAGATAGATGGTTAATAAGATCTTCCACTGGCATTGGGTGTCCTAGGTAGTAGCCCTGCACTTGTTGGCAGCCCATTGCCTGCAAAATTTTCAATTGGTTGGCTGTCTCTACGCCTTCTGCCACAATATTGATGTCAAAACTTTGCGCCATAGCAATAATGGCATTCACTATCGTTCTTGAACGATCATCATGTTCTACTTCAGAGACGAAACTGCGGTCAATTTTGATTTCATCCACAGTAAGATCTTTGAGCATGGCAAGTGACGTATAACCCGTGCCAAAATCATCGATGGAAAAAGTAATCCCGTTAGATTGCAGATTAGAAATAATTTCAACACTCTTTTTCATATCGGTAAGCGTTGCTGTTTCCGTAATTTCAATGCGTATGTATGAGTTCAAATTCTCATGCTGCTGAATAAATCGCGTGAGTTCATACATCTCATCAGCATTATTGAACTCAGTCGCGGAGACATTAACAGCAACGTGTTTAATTTGTGTCCCCAATATTCCTGAACGCCCCAGCTCCTGTGATACTTTTCCAACCACAAATTTGGAGATAGCGCCCGTCAAGCCATTGTCCTCGGCTAGTGGGATAAAAACATCAGGCGGGATAGCGCCTTTAACAGGATGGTTCCAACGAATCAGTACTTCGACACCGTTGACTGTTAATGTTTTTAGGTCATATTTAGGTTGATATACAACCGTTAAGCTATCGTCGTCGATCGCTAAGCGCAGGTCGAGGACCATTTGCCGGCGCTGCATCGCTTTTTCTGTTAATGTTTTGTCATGATACTGAATGGCATTCTTTTGTTTCTTTGCAACATTAAGAGCCTCAGTCGCGGAAACCATCAGTTCTCTAGCACTGATACCATCGGCTGGGTAAATGGCAACACCTATACAGCAAGTTGTTTCAATATTGTGTTGCTTGGCCCGATGGGTATACAGACGTTGGACGCTCCGAACATGAGAATCCATATCTACAGCGTCACTCAACTTTACAAAACTGGCAAACTGATCGGCATGTAAACGCGATACTAATGAGCCGGGCAAAGTCATTTCGTTAATATCGTGAGCTAAATCCTGCAAAAATGCATCTGCACGCTCAAACCCCAGAGTTTCGTTGATACTTTTAAAATCGTCGACATCAAGGTAACAAAGAATAAATCGCTCATTAGACTTTAATTTTTTGATCGTTATATTGAGAGTACGCACAAACATACTAAGGCTGTGCAGCCCAGTGAGGCTGTCCATATCATTGGCTTTTTCTAGTAAGCGATTCCCTCTAAGCACCAACATGAGCAAAAGTAAGGCGGTAATAATGACAAACATCAACCCCTTATAGGTTTGAGCGAGAGCGCGCAACTGGGCGTTATCTAGCAATAATTCGACTGTCATATCCGAGAATAATATCCAGAGCACGGCAAATGTTGCGTAGATAAGTGCCACTTTAACGGCTGAGATGCCTGCTCTATCCATGTTTAACTGACTCCAAATGTACCCGCTTATGATCGTAACATTGTAGCATCACTAAAATTTAGTCAACCATACCATACATGCCACATGTAGCCTGTTTCTTCACTCTACTCACTTAAATACCAGAAAATATGAACATAGGGATGTCAATCATGCACAAGTGCTCAATACCAACTCTATTGTTTTAATTTTTATTTTATTATCAATGTATTAAACGAAAAAATCCCGAGCTTAGCTCGGGATTTTAATATCAATTAACAGGCAACGAGAAAGTTTCGCTTATCGACGTGGCGCTTTCGCTTTACCAGTTTGAGGCCGACCAGTGCCGCGGCTACCATCGGCACCACTGTTACGGGTACTTGAAGCAGGCTTGCGACGGCCAGTAGTTGTGCCATTGGTTGTCGTACCGTTAGTTTTTTTACCATTCGTCGTTGTACCATTGGTCGTACGACTTTTAGGCTTGCCTGTCGTCGTTACGCGCTCTTCATGGCGCTTAACGGCACGGCGAATTTTTTGGCTACGCGCACGCTCACGAGTACGTGAAGTGTTGTCTTTGCTCAAATCTAGCATCGTCTCTTTTTCAGGACGCAGTTCAACCAATTCACGTAAATAGTTTACATCTTTAAGATCCAGTTCCATCCAACCGCCGCGTGGCAGTTTTTTGTCCAAATAGATCTCGCCATAACGAACGCGTTTCAAACGGCTCACTGTGGTATCTTGAGATTCCCAAAGACGACGAACTTCACGGTTACGGCCTTCGTTAATCGCGACGTAGAAAGTATGGTTCATACCTTCACCACCAGCGTAAACAATATCTTCAAAGCGTGCCAAGCCATCTTCTAGCTCAACCCCTTTAACGAGGTTACGCACTTTCTGTTCGTTCACTTCGCCAAAAACACGCACTAAATATTCGCGTTCTACTTGACGGCTTGGGTGCATAAGGCGATTAGCCAATTCACCATCGGTAGTAAAGAGAAGTAAGCCTGAGGTGTTGGCATCTAAGCGGCCAACTGAAATCCAACGCGAACCACGAATTTTAGGTAGACGATCAAATACCGTCCGACGGCCTTCTGGATCATGACGGGTACAAAGCTCACCTTCCGGTTTGTAGTAAGCAAGCACTCGGCAAATAACCTCTTCTGGTGCTTTAACGGAAACAGCATGCCCATCAATACGCACAACCGCGTTATCATCTTCTAGACGCTCGCCCAACATAGCTACCTTGCCATTAACACTGACACGTCCTGCTCTAATCAAAGCTTCTAACTCACGACGAGAACCATGACCAGCTCGTGCTAAAACTTTTTGTAACTTTTCGCTCATTTATCTACCTATGTGTCGTCTTCACAGACGTCGAATGAAAAAATGCGACCCCAAAATCGCGGCCGCATAGTATCTCAAATTCTACGCCAAAAAGCACTCGTTTTGATGGCCTACTCAAAAGCTATTCAAAAGGTGTTGGATCGCCCGCTCCCACGCGAGCAACCACCATCTCATCTTCACTGAAATCAATCACTGTCGTCGGCTGTTCACCTAAATAACCCCCGTTTAAAATGACATCCACGGCGTGCTCAAGACGATCCCGAATCTCTTCTGGATCCGATTCTGTATGGGTGTTGCCGGGCAAAATAAGTGAGGTGGACATTAGTGGTTCACCTAACGCTTCAAGTAAATCAAGTGCAATACGGTTATTAGGCACGCGGATACCGATCGTCTTACGCTTCGCATTCATCAACCGACGTGGCACTTCTTTGGTCCCTTTGAAAATAAACGTATAAGGGCCAGGTGTATTATTCTTGAGCAAGCGAAAAGCGGTATTATCCACACGCGCATAAAAAGAGAGCTCTGACAAATCACGGCACAGCAAGGTAAAATTATGCTTATCATCAAGGCGGCGAATTTGGCAAATACGCTCTAATGCTTGTTTATTTTCTAGTTGGCAGCCTAGTGCATAACCAGAATCCGTTGGGTACACAACAACTCCGCCATTGCGGATAATAGCAACCGCTTGAGTAATCAAGCGAGTCTGCGGGTTTTCTGGATGAACGTAAAAAAACTGGCTCATTGTAATTCCTCATTATTGAGTCTATCTACGGGGCTTAAACTCCAATCTTTCCAGACAGGATCGACGCCAGAAGGCAACCAAAGATTTCGCCCCAGTTCCATCCAAGGTGAGGGGTAATGAAAGTCACTGCCTTGAGAAGCTAATAGATTGTATTGTATGGCATAATCGGCCAAATTACGTCTTTCTTGTGGCGCTTGTTGTGGCTGTGCCACTTCCATAGCGTCACCACCCGCTTCTACAAACGCGGTTATTAAGCGCTTGAGCCACTTGGTCGTCAAGTCATATCGTCCAGGATGCGCTAATACCGCTTGGCCACCAGCGGCGTGTATTGCTTCAACGGCATCGGTCATCGAGCACCAACTTGGTGGTACATACCCGGGATTATCGCGGGTGAGAAACTTTTTGAACACCTGCTGCATGTTCTTCGCAAAACCCTGTTCAACCAGCCATTTTGCGAAATGCGCACGAGTAATCGGTGCCTCTCCGGCGATGGCTTGCACCTCTTCTAACACCCCTTCACGTGTCACTTTTTGCAATCGTTGTGCAATCAATTGTGCGCGCTGCACACGATGTGCCTTTTGCTGCTCAATTAACTGCTGCAAAGCTTGAGCGTTTGAGTCGATGTTGAGCCCAACAATATGAATATCTTTATTTTGCCAAACCGTGGAAATCTCGATGCCATCGATCAAGGTGATGGGTAATTGTTGCTGATTAATATAGTCATGAGCAATAGTTAATGCATCAGTCGTATCGTGATCAGTGATCGCCAATACCTCAATATCAAAGCTTAGCGCCCTATCGATTAACGCTTGCGGCGATAACCTGCCATCTGAAGAAGTGGTGTGGCTATGTAGATCAATTCTCATAATTTTATTTTGGCCATCTTTTAGGCTTGACTTTTCACTCTCGCACTAGTTAACTAGTACACAAATGCAAGGCACGTATTTGAGGTTGACCATGTTACAAGAATTTAACCAAAACCATAATCACAATTTAAGCGCAGCTTCATCTGAGCTCAATTGGTGGCACACTTGGACAAGTTCTTGGTGGGCAACCGTGTACTTTTAAAATAGAACACGAATTCACAAAGCCCGCCTCAATGAGCGGGCTTTTTATTTTGTCGAATAGCTCACATTACATTGCGCAATAAAACAGCGAAACCCCCAAAGTGAAGATTGGGTCTCTAAGAGGATTATGCGAGTATGGACGACAGGAACATTAAAATTCATCAAGGAGGTCTTGTGAATAAGACCATTGAAATTAAAAGCTTAGGCCAAATTGACGTAATCAATATGTCCGTGCCTTATACCCAAGATCCAACACGTCTATTTCATACGCTATGTGAGTCAAAAACAGATTGTTTGCTATTAGAATCCGCCGAGATCGACTCAAAACAGGATCTCAAAAGTCTATTATTGGTTGATGCTGCCGTGCGCATCACTTGCTTTGGTCACGTTGTCACTTTTCACGCATTGACAGACAATGGTCAACAGCTCATCGAACATCTACAGCGTAATATTAAAACGGATATTGAACATCAGTTACAACAAAATACCTTAACACTTCAATTTCAAGCACCATGTGACACGCTAGACGAAGATTCTCGCCTACGCGAAGCCTCTTCTTTTGATGCACTACGTCTCGTGCAGCACAGTTTCGATCTTCGTCATCACGATAAACATGCCCTCTTTCTAGGCGGTTTATTTGCCTACGATTTGGTGGCCAACTTCGAACCGCTAGGAAATGCCGATACGACTAATCAGTGTCCAGACTACGTTTTTTATATCGCAGAAACCTTGTTGGTGATTGACCATAAAACTGAGCATTGTCAGTTGCAAGCCAGTGTTTTTAACCCCACGCCAACAATGCGCGAAACATTAATTACTCGTTTACAAGAGATCGCGCAGCAATGTGCCGCACCCAAATTACTACCGCAAGCCAAAACCGTAGCTAACGTAAGCGTGACAACGAATATTTCTGACCAAGAGTTTTGCAAGACCGTTCAAGCGTTAAAAGAATTTGTCGTGAAAGGCGATGTTTTTCAGGTGGTCCCTTCTCGCCGATTTACTCTGCCTTGCCCTTCACCACTTGCTGCTTATAAAAAACTGAAAGAGAGCAATCCAAGCCCTTATATGTTTTATATGCAAGACGAACGCTTTACTCTGTTTGGCGCTTCTCCTGAAAGCGCATTGAAATACGCCACCGAAACCAACCAAATTGAGATTTACCCTATCGCAGGGACTCGCCGCCGTGGTAAACGCACCGATGGTTCAATTGATTTTGATTTAGATAGCCGCATTGAACTTGAGCTACGTTGCGACAAAAAAGAGAACGCTGAACACATGATGTTGGTCGACCTTGCGCGCAACGATGTCGCACGTATTGCACAAGCAGGAACGCGCCACGTCGCTGATTTATTGAAAGTGGATCGCTACAGTCACGTTATGCATTTGGTTTCTCGCGTGGTGGGTCAACTCCGAAGCGATCTCGATGCACTGCACGCTTACCAAGCCTGCATGAATATGGGCACACTCACTGGTGCGCCGAAAATTCGGGCCATGCAGCTTATCCGTAACGTGGAAAAAGCCCGCCGTGGCAGTTACGGTGGCGCGGTAGGCTACCTTACCGGGGAAGGCGATTTAGATACTTGCATCGTGATCCGCTCGGCTTATGTCGAACAGGGTATTGCGCAAGTTCAAGCGGGCGCTGGGGTCGTTTATGATTCAGACCCTCAATCGGAAGCCGACGAGACACGTGGTAAAGCACAAGCCGTGATCTCTGCAATTCAAGCCGCGCATCAGGAGTAGCAGATATGGCCAACATTATTTTTATCGATAACTTTGATTCCTTTACCTACAACCTTGTTGATCAATTCCGCTCACTCGGCCATACGGTGACAGTTTATCGCAACAACATCGCCGCACAGAGCATTGAACAAGCGGTCTTTCAATTGGATGAACCGCTGCTGCTACTCTCCCCCGGACCGGGCGCGCCCGCAGACGCGGGATGCATGCCACAATTAATCCAACGCCTTAAGGGCAAAGTGCCGATCATTGGCATCTGTTTAGGTCACCAAGCGATTGTTGAAGCTTACGGCGGCACTGTCGCGGGTGCTGGCGAAATTATCCATGGAAAAATCTCGATGATGGAACACCAACATCACCGTATTTACCAACAGCTACCGTCACCATTAGCCATTGCTCGTTATCATTCCCTAGTGGCTACTGAGGTTCCAGATAGTTTAACCATCACGGCTGAGGTTGATGGGCTCGTGATGTCCGTGGTGCAAGAGCAAGATAAAGTGTGCGGCTTTCAATTTCATCCAGAGTCCATCATGACTACTCATGGCGCAGCATTGCTTGCCAATGCGATCAATTGGGTTTTAGAAAAAAGCACCCACTAACGGATTTATAGGGATATTTTATGGAAAACATCATTAATAAACTTTACGCGCAGCAGTCGCTCTCGCAAGCAGAAAGCCAACAACTGTTCGATGTCATCATTCGTGGTGAACTCGATCCGATTTTAATGGCAGCCGTGCTAACTGCACTAAAAATCAAGGGCGAAACACCCGATGAAATTGCTGGCGCAGCCAAAGCATTATTGGCTAACGCGGCCCCGTTTCCAAGGCCAGACTATGATTTTGCAGACATAGTCGGCACTGGTGGTGATGGCTCAAATACTTTTAATATTTCAACCACCGCAGCATTTGTTGCTGCTGCCTGTGGCGTAAAAATTGCCAAACATGGTAATCGTGGAGTATCGAGCAAATCAGGCTCTTCTGATTTACTGGATTCATTTGGTATTAACCTTGCGATGAGCGCTGAAAATACTCGCCAAGCCATCGATGACTTGGGCGTCGCTTTCCTATTTGCGCCGCAATATCATGGTGGCGTGCGTCATGCGATGCCCGTGCGCCAAACCATGAAAACGCGCACTATCTTCAATATATTAGGACCGCTAATTAACCCTGCTCGCCCCAACATTGAACTGATGGGTGTTTACAGTAAAGAACTGGTTCTGCCTATTGCCCAAACCATGTTACAAATGGGATTGAAACGTGCAGCGGTCGTTCATGGCAGTGGTTTAGATGAAGTAGCGATTCATGGTGAAACCTTAGTGGCTGAAATTCGTGATGGACACATCATCGAATACACCTTAACACCTAAAGATTTTGGTGTTGAAAGCTATCCACTTGAAGCCATTCAAGGTGGTGAGCCTGCGGAGAATCGCGCCATTATCACCAACCTGCTGACAGGGAAAGGCACGCCAGCGCAATTGGCTGCCGTCGCTGTCAATGTGGCGCTGCTGCTGCGTCTTTTTGGCCAAGAAGATCTCAAAGCCAATACACAACAGGCCATTAGTGTAATGAACTCGGGCAAAGCCTATCAGCTTGTCCAACAACTGGCACAAAGAGGTTAAGCCCCATGCCTGAGCAACTTTCTGACCACATTTCAACCCAGCATACTCAAATGGCTGAAGTATTGGCCAAAATCGTCAATGACAAATATGAATGGGTCGAGCAGCGTAAAACGCAGCAACCATTGGGCAGTTTCGAACACTTATTAACCGCATCGGATCGCTCGTTTTATGATGCGTTAAATACGGGTAAAACCGCTTTTATTTTGGAGTGTAAAAAAGCCTCACCTTCCAAAGGGCTCATTCGCCAAGATTTTGATTTGGATTATATCGCCTCGGTTTACCATCAATATGCAGACGCCATTTCAGTTTTGACTGATGAAAAATATTTCCAAGGCAACCTCGAATTTCTGCCACGCGTTCGCGCGCAAGTAAGCCAACCTGTGATTTGCAAAGACTTTATGGTTGATGTTTATCAGGTTTATTTGGCTCGTCACTACAGTGCAGATGCCATTTTATTGATGCTGTCCGTCCTTGATGATCAACACTATCAAACGCTAGCCAATGTGGCTCACCAACTGGGTATGGGTATTTTAACCGAAGTGAGCAATGAGGAAGAACTGCATCGGGCAGTCGCCCTGCAAGCGAAAGTTATTGGCATTAATAACCGCAACTTGCGCGATCTCTCAACCGATCTAAATCGCACTAAACAGCTGGCACCGTTACTCCCAGAAGGAACCATGATCATCTCGGAGTCTGGCATTTATACTCACCAACAAGTGCGTAAACTTTCACAATACGCCAATGGATTTTTAATCGGCAGCTCGTTAATGGCCGAAGAAAATTTAGAGCTAGCGGTACGCAAAGTGACGATCGGCGAAAACAAAGTGTGCGGCTTAACTCATGCTGACGATGCGGCCAAAGCCTATCAAGCTGGAGCCGTGTTTGGTGGCTTAATTTTTGTGCCGCAATCCAAACGCTATGTCGACTTGGACAATGCACGTTTGACGATGAGCGGCGCGCCGCTGCGCTACGTGGGCGTGTTTCAAAATCACACTATTGAAGCCATTACGCAGATTGCTACGACGTTAAAACTCTTTGCGGTGCAACTGCATGGCGAAGAAGATCAAGCCTATGTTGACCAATTGAGAGCTCACTTACCTAGCCAGATTGAAATCTGGAAAGCTTATGGCGTGAGCGACTGCCTACCGACCAAGCTTGAGCGCCACATTGACCGTCACTTATTCGATGCCAAAGTAGGAACGCAATCTGGCGGCACTGGCCAACGTTTTGACTGGCAATTACTAACCGAGGTAAACGATGTCATGTTGGCGGGTGGCTTATCCCCTGAAAATGCTCAGCAAGCAGCAAACATCGGTTGTTTAGGGCTCGATCTCAATTCAGGTGTTGAGAGCGAACCGGGGAAAAAAGACTTACACAAGCTAACCCTAGCGTTCGACGCTATTCGGCAGTACTAACACTAAATCGATTCCCATTGGCTTGAAAAGCGAGTGACTCACCCAGCCGCAAGGTCAAGTAGCAAGGGATAACAACAGATTCATTACCGCTGAATCACTCAGCAGTAACACAGAGACTAAGGATACGAATCATGGCAAAACTCGATGCCTATTTTGGCGAATACGGTGGTCAATACGTTCCACAAATTTTAGTACCAGCGCTTGACCAATTGGAACAAGCTTTTATTGATGCGCAGGAAGATCCTGAATTTCGTGCTGAATTCATGACGTTACTACAAGAGTATGCAGGTCGGCCAACGGCGCTAACTTTGACGCGAAATCTCACGAAAGGCACAAAAACCAAATTGTACTTAAAACGTGAAGATTTATTGCACGGTGGCGCACACAAAACTAACCAAGTACTTGGTCAAGCACTGCTTGCTAAGCGTATGGGTAAACATGAAATTATTGCCGAAACAGGCGCAGGGCAACATGGTGTTGCAACAGCGTTGGCCTGCGCACTACTCGGGCTAAAATGTCGCGTTTATATGGGCGCAAAAGATGTTGAACGCCAAAGCCCCAACGTGTTTCGTATGAAGCTGATGGGCGCAGAAGTGATCCCCGTTCATTCGGGTTCAGCAACGCTCAAAGATGCGTGCAATGAAGCGCTACGTGATTGGTCTGCCACCTATGAAACCACCCACTATTTATTAGGTACAGCGGCTGGTCCCCACCCATTCCCAACCATAGTCCGTGAATTTCAACGCATGATTGGCGAAGAAACGAAACTGCAAATTTTGGCTCGCGAAGGTCGTTTACCGGATGCGGTGCTTGCCTGTGTCGGCGGCGGTTCGAACGCGATTGGTATGTTTGCCGACTTTATTGAAGAAGAGAATGTCCGTTTGATTGGCATTGAGCCCGCAGGAAAAGGCATTCATACCCACCAGCATGGCGCGCCACTAAAGCACGGCAAGACGGGTATTTTCTTTGGCATGAAATCACCTTTGATGCAAGATGAAAACGGGCAAGTAGAAGAGTCTTACTCGGTGTCCGCTGGGCTTGATTTCCCTTCTGTTGGCCCTCAGCACGCTCATCTTTATGCGACAGGCCGCGCTGAGTACGAAAGCATTACCGATGACGAAGCACTCGATGCTTTCCAATCGATCGCACGTAACGAAGGCATTATTCCCGCGCTGGAATCATCACATGCGGTTGCTTACGCCGTGAAGATGGCGTATGCCGAGCCAGAAAAAGAGCAGTTATTGGTCGTGAATCTATCCGGTCGCGGCGATAAAGATATTTTCACCGTCCATAAACTATTAGAAGAGAAAGGAGCGCTGTAATGGATCGCTATCAAACCCTATTTCAGCGTTTAGCTGACAACAATCAAGGTGCGTTTGTTCCATTTGTGACCATCGGGGACCCAGATCCAGAGCAATCACTGCGCATCATGCAAACGCTAGTGGAAGCAGGAGCAGACGCATTAGAACTCGGTATCCCTTTCTCTGATCCGCTCGCCGATGGCCCAACCATCCAAGGGGCGAATATTCGTGCACTGGATGCAGGGACGACTCCAGATATCTGCTTTGAGTTGATAACCAAAATTCGCGCGCAATATCCTGACCTGCCTATCGGGCTGTTGATGTATGCCAACCTCGTTTATTCACGCGGCATCGACAACTTTTACCAACGCTGTAAAAATGCAGGTGTAGATTCAGTATTGATCGCCGATGTTCCGACTAATGAAAGCCGTGAATTTGTCGCGGCGGCAGACAAATACGGGATTCAACCCATTTTCATCGCACCACCCACCGCCAGTGATGAGACCCTGGCCGCGGTCGCCAAACTTGGCCGTGGCTATACTTATCTACTGTCTCGATCTGGTGTGACAGGAGCAGAAACAAAAGCCAATATGCCAGTGCATGCCTTGTTGGAAAGACTGAACCAATTTGCTGCCCCACCCGCATTGCTTGGGTTTGGGATATCAGAACCTGAGCAAGTCAAACAGGCCATCACCGCCGGTGCCGCTGGCGCAATATCGGGATCCGCAGTGGTGAAAATTATTGAACAACGACTTAATCAGCCAGATGAAATGTTAACGACTCTCAGCCATTTCGTTTCCAGCATGAAAGCAGCGACGTTGAAATAAATTGGTTTACAGTAAAAACCAACCCGATCGATTTCTGAGTCAAACCAAGAAATCGATCTTTTTTTTAACATTTACGCCTCGCCAAATTCATTCACAAAACACAAACCAACCACTCATTGAATTGACAAAACAAATAGCAAACGTTTTCTTTTTGAAAAAACCACGTTTCATGTCAATGAACTATCAATAATCTTGTCAATTTACCTTGTTACCATATTGCTAAATGTAAAATATCCGTGTAAAAAGCTAGTCGAAATATTTATCCACCGATTGATATTTATGTAGTGGGTAACACTAGGAATTTACAATTAATTAGCACAGAGGTTATGGAAGTGTTAAACAAAAAGAGTTTGTTAAGCAACATTGGCGTGCAAGTCGTCATTGCAATGATCATTGGTACTGCCGTTGGTGCCATGATGGGACACGATGCGGCCGTCTTTTCGCCACTGGGTGTCATTTTTATCAACCTAATTAAGATGCTGGTGATCCCACTGGTGGCCGTTGCGCTTATTTCCGGTGCTGCGGGCCTTGGTAATAGCCACGCGGCAGGTAAAGTCGGTTTTGTCACACTCAGCTTTTTTGCGGTCACTTCCGCACTCGCCGTGACGCTGGCACTGGTAATGGGCGAAGTCTTCCAACCGGGTATCGGCGTCGATATTTCGGGCGTTGAAGGTATGTTTTCTGCCGAATACGCAGCAAAAGGTGAACTACCTACTTTTTGGGCAACCATTACGGGTATGATCCCAACCAACGTTTTCCAGTCACTGAATAATGCCAACATTCTACAAATCCTTGTTTTTTGCTTGTTCTTTGGCATTGCCATTTCTAAACAGAGCAAAGAAAAACGTGACCCGATCATCAATGGCGTAAACACCATTGTTGATGCCATGGTGTGGATGATCAATAAAGTGATGATCATCGCGCCTATCGGTGTATTCGGTTTGATGGCTGAAGCCGTCGGCACGTTTGGTTTTGGTGCACTGATGGTGGTGTTTAAACTCTTTTTGGTTTATGTCGCGGCCATTTTAATTTTCGGCTTTATTGCTTACCCGCTGATGATTCAGGTCTTAACCAAGACGTCGGCTAAGAAATTTATCCTTGCGATGAAAAAGCCTCAAGCCGTAGCCCTTTCAACCGCTTCATCAATGGCGACACTCCCTGTCACTATGGATACCGTAGAACATGACCTTGGCGTACGCAACTCAACTGCCGCCTTTGTTTTGCCGTTAGGTGCCACCATCAACATGTCTGGCAACGCCATCTATTACGGTTTAGTTGCGATTTTCTTTGCCCAACTATTCAATATTGATCTCTCGATGGGCGCTTACATTGCCATCATCGTAACAGCGACACTGGGCGCCGTCGGTCAGGCAGGTGTTCCTGGTCCTTCTTTCCTTGTAGTAGCCGTTTTGCTAGCGGCTGGAATTCCAATTGAAGGTTTGCCACTACTGTTCGCCCTAGACCGTATCTTCGACATGATCCGTACCGCGCTCAACATCACAGGGGATGCCGCGTGTGCCGTTATTGTTGATGCTTTGATTGAAGAAGAAGCCACTGAGGCCTCATTGAAGCAGCAAAAAGCCTAACTCATCACAGAGCATCATTGATCCAATACAAGCCGCATCCTATGCGGCTTTCTTTTTGCATCGCAATTTGCAAAAAAAACAGTTCTCATACTAAAGTTAATCATTAAAGCGCCCTATGACTGACGATAAAGTTGGCATTGCGATTGCTATAATAAACGACACCTCTTTCGTGCCACATAGCAGCGGCAAACTTTTGGCGTTAGCACGAATCGACTTGGAGTATGAGTAATGGATATTCATCGTGATACTTATTATGGTTTGATTCACCACGGGATCCGAGAATTGGTTATCGATCGGATTGGCCATTTCAGTGAATTTGAATACCACCAATATCTAGGCTTAATTACTGGCAAAGATTCCTGTTTTTCAATGACAGATGAAGAATTGCAGATAGCCGTCGCCAATTTAAAAAGTGAAGGCTATTTAGAAGATATGAAACGAGCAATACCACAACTTGAAACCAGCGGCTGGGAACGCTAATCCATTTCTAGTTAATTTGTTTCGAATTGTCTCTTTCTATTTAGCTCTGACACGGTTTTGGTTAGACTGTGCGCAACGTTTAAATCGGAAGCATAAATACGAATGAAGCAACTTATTGATTTTATACCACTTATCATCTTTTTTGCCCTTTTCAAGATGTACGACATCTATGTCGCCACAGGGGCACTTATTGTGGCCAGTGCGGTACAGATTGCCCTGACCTACGCGCTGTATAAGAAAGTTGAAAAAATGCAGATCATCACGTTTTTGATGGTGACTATCTTCGGTGGTATGACGATTTTCTTTCACGATGACAATTTCATTAAATGGAAAGTCACCATTGTTTACGTTGTGTTTGCCTTGGGCTTGACCATCAGCCACATCATGGGCAAATCAGCCATTAAAGGAATGCTTGGCAAAGAGCTAACCTTACCTGAACACGTATGGGCAAAAATCAACTGGGCGTGGGTTTTCTTTTTCAGTGTTTGCGCTGTACTAAACATCTACATTGCATATCAACTGCCATTAGATGTTTGGGTCAACTTCAAAGTATTTGGCTTATTAGCCGCAACTTTTGTTTATACCTTATTAACGGGCGTTTTTATCTACAAACACCTGCCAAAAGAGAAGCAAGTTTCCGAGAGCAAACCCTCCTCGCACGAGCACTGATTGCACTAACCTTCTCGCTAGGATTCATTCAGAGGACTCTTTGAGTGCAAAACAGGCTGTCTTTGGTATAATCCGTCCCTATTTTTCAGCGACCACTTTGGTCGCTGTTTTGTTGTTGTGGATGTCGAAAAATGAATCAGGAAAATAGTGCCCCAAGAGGCCAATTATTGCTACGCACCTTAGCCATGCCAGCAGATACTAACGCCAACGGTGACATTTTCGGCGGTTGGATCATGTCTCAACTCGACTTGGCTGGCGCAATTTTAGCCAAAGAGATCTCATTTGGCCGCGTTGTCACTGTGTCTGTTTCTAGCATTACGTTTAAAAAACCCGTCAAGGTAGGTGATGTGGTGTGTTGTTATGGTGAATGCACCAAAATTGGCCGCACTTCAATGTCAGTCAATCTTGAAGTATGGGTAAAACCCATCAAATACGACAGCGTGGGAGATCGTTTCCAAGTATGTGAAGCAACCTTCAATTATGTCGCCATTGATACCGATGGCCGCCCTCGACCGATTAAGCCTAGCAACTGATCACAGAAATTCAGTTTGGTTGCTTTCAATACGCGCCAGTTTCAGTACAGTAAGGCCTCGACTTCATTATCAAACAATAAGGATATCAATATGTGGTACGTTATTTTCTCTCAAGACGTAGAAAACTCGTTGGAAAAACGCATGAGTGTCCGGCCACAACATTTAGAGCGCTTACAAACCTTGCAAGATGAAGGTCGTCTATTAACCGCAGGGCCAATGCCAGCAATTGATTCGGAGAATCCAGCAGAAGCTGGGTTTACGGGGTCAACAGTCATCGCTGAGTTTGATTCGTTAAGACAAGCTCAAGCATGGGCGGATGCCGATCCTTATGTTGCTGCCGGTGTGTATCAACATGTTATCGTTAAACCCTTCAAGAAAGTGTTTTAAGATGAAAGTCATTCTCTGTGCTCTGTTTACAACGCTGGTACTGGTGGGTTGTAGCTCGAATGGTGATCAGCAAAAATATTTGGAAGCCGTAGCCAGTAATCGCGCGAATGTGATTAGCGCTGAGTTACCCTTAGAGTTTGGGCCTTTGTCCGTGATGCGTGCCAGTGCTAAAGGCAGTACGGTGGAAATTATGATGATTTACAATGAGGATCAAAAAGGAGCAAAGCCGATTGATCAAGTGTTGAAAACCAGCATCAATACCTACTGCTCGGATTCAACCACACGCGCTAACCTCGACCTCGGCTTAACTTATCGAATTAAAATGCGCAATACGCGGGGCCAACTTGTTGTGGACCAATTCATTAGTAAAGCAACTTGTTCGGCACAATAGTCCTCCCCTTATTAGTGATGACCACCACTTTATTCGTAAAAAACAGAGGCTTCATTTGAGGCCTCTGTCAAGATTAATGTGGCTTAACTTTGCTGGGGTTTAAGCTCTTTGCGCAGCTCTTTGCGCAGCGCTTTAGCTGCTGACACTAAGTTGGTCAGTGCTGCCTCCACTTCATTCCAATTGCGCGTTTTTAAGCCGCAATCAGGGTTAACCCATAATCTCTCTGCTGGAATTTTTTCCGCCGCTTTACGCAACAAACCTTCAATCCACTCTTGAGAGGGAATGTTTGGCGAGTGAATATCGTACACACCTGGGCCAATTTCATTCGGGTAGTTAAACTCTTCAAACGCTTTGAGCAGTTCCATATTCGAGCGAGAAGTTTCAATCGTAATCACATCGGCATCCAGTGCCGCTACTGAGTCAATGATTTCATTAAATTCGCTGTAACACATGTGAGTGTGGATCTGCGTTTCGGGTTTCGCACTCGCCGCCGCAATTTTAAATGCTTCAACCGCCCACGCCAGATATGCTTGATGGTCACGCTTCTTCAATGGCAACCCTTCACGAATCGCAGGTTCATCAATTTGGATGATGTTAATGCCCGCTTGCTGCAGGTCTGCCACTTCATCACGCAAAGCGAAAGCCAACTGCTGAGTGATGGTTTGACGAGAAATATCTTCACGAGGAAACGTCCAGCATAAAATCGTTACAGGCCCAGTCAACATTCCTTTCATTTGCTTCGCAGTCAATGATTGAGCATAAGTAGACCACTCCACCGTAATCGGTTTTTCACGTTCAATATCGGCCACCACGATAGCCGGTTTTACGCAGCGTGAGCCGTAACTTTGCACCCAGCCAAATTGTGTAGTCTGGAAACCGGCTAAGTTTTCGGCAAAGTACTCCACCATGTCGTTACGCTCAGCTTCACCATGCACTAACACATCGAGATCAAGTGCCTCTTGACGTTTTACTGCATCGGCAATGTGCCCTTTCAATGCATTGATATAATCAGCGTGTGCCAGTTTACCTTGGCGGTAAGCACTGCGCTGATGACGGATCTCACTCGTTTGAGGGAATGAGCCTATGGTTGTCGTTGGCAAAAATGGCAACCCTAACACTTCAGCTTGGTGATGAGCGCGCTCTGAATAAGGTGCACTGCGCTCAGAGAGTGCTGCCGTTATGCTGTTGACTCTCGCCTGTACATGCGGTTTATTAACGTGAGTTGCCGTTTTACGTGCAAGTATCGGTTGGCTATAAGTTTCACAAGCCAGAATCGCTGCGTCATCACCGTCCAGTGCCTTACCAAGTAAAGCAACTTCTGTCACTTTTTGTTTGGCAAATGCAAACCAACTTTGTACTTCATCACTGAGCTGCTGCTCAAGATCTAAATCAACTGGGCTATGCAAGAGTGAACACGAACTCGCAATCCACAGATGCTCCCCCAGTTGCTGCTTCACTGGCTGTAAACGAGCCAATAACGTCGCAAGATCGGCGCGCCACACATTGCGTCCATTGACCACACCTGCCGAAAGTACCCAATTTTTTGGCAATTTCTCTAGTACCGCGTTCAATTGATCGGCAGAAGCGGAGAGATCGATGTGCAATCCATTCACTGGTAGCTCAATGATTTTATCGAGCGTATCAAGCACCGAATCAAAATAAGTAGTGAGTAACAGTTTTACATCACCAGCGATCACTTGATAAGCCAACTTAAATGCATCTTGCCACTTTGGTTCTAGCTCTAACGCTAAAATAGGCTCATCGATTTGTACCCATTCCACTCCTTGTTTAGCAAGCTTAGCTAAAATTGCTTGATAAGCGGTCAATAAACGAGGCAGTAAGGTCAGGCGATCAAATCCCTCTTCGACCTCTTTACCCAAGTAGAGGTAGCTCAGCGGGCCAAGCAGTACAGGCTTAACTTGGTGGCCTGCTTTCGACGCTTCATTGACTTCCTCAAACAGTTGAGGCCAGCTGACTTCGAACGTATCGTCTTGGCTGAACTCCGGCACAAGGTAGTGATAATTGGTATTAAACCATTTAGTCATATCAGAAGCTGCACTTCCGCTACAGCCGCAACCCGCTTGTGATTGACCACGTCCAACGCGAAAGAGTGTACCTAAATCAGGAAAGCCGTTTTTATGACGTTTAGGAACGTGTCCAAGGAGCAATGTGGTTGTGAGTACGTGATCATACCAAGCGAAATCGCCTACGGTTGAAAAACTCAGACCCGCTTGTTGCTGCTCAGCCCAGTTTTTCTGACGAATGTCATGCCCCACTTGCAATAACTGCGCTTGATCGCTTTCGCCACGCCAATATTTTTCTAACGCAAATTTCAGTTCGCGTTTTTCACCAATGCGTGGATAACCTAAGATGTGAGTCGTCGTTGCCATGTCCCTAGTCCTTTTGCTGTTGATCGTGTCTGATTCTTTATCGCATGAGATAAAGATGTCTGGATGGCTATACTATCCATCTAAACTGACCCACAGACAAGGTGCAATTATTCAACTTGTTTATTAAAAAAATTCATGTTGATTGCAAAGAGCTTTAATTGACAC